>CACZQK010000017.1 GCA_902783315.1 uncultured Erysipelotrichaceae bacterium
AATAAGGAGATGATAAAGTGATAAGAGTAGCAATTAATGGATTTGGAAGAATTGGAAGATTGTGTTTTAGACTAATGGAAGAAAATGAAGAATTTGAAGTTGTTGCTGTAAATGACTTAACAGATGCAGATCAACTTGCCTATTTGTTAAAATATGATACAAATCACAGAAATTACAGAATTGATGAAATTCATGCTGAAGGAGAATATATAGTTGTTGGAAATCGTCGTGTAAAAGTTTACGCTGAAAAAGATCCAGCAATGTTACCATGGAAAGATTTAAACATTGATGTAGTTTTCGAATGTACAGGTTTATTTACATCAGACGAAAAAGCAATGGCTCATATTAATGCTGGGGCCAAGCATGTTATTATTTCAGCACCAGCAAGCGGAGATTTAAAAACAATTGTCTACAATGTAAATCATGAGATATTAACCGGAGATGAAAAGATTATTAGTGCAGCTTCATGTACAACAAACTGCTTAGCACCGGTAGTAAGCGTTCTAGATAAAGAGTTTGGGATTGTAAAGGGATTTATGACAACTGTACACGCTTATACCAATGATCAAGCTTCATTAGACATTGCTCATAAAAAAGGACATATGGCTCGCCGGGGTAGAGCTTGTGCAGCAAATATTGTACCAGCATCAACAGGAGCAGCCTCAGCTATCGGATTAGTTTGTCCAAATTTAGCAGGTAAACTTGATGGAACTGCTATGAGAGTACCTGTACCTACTGGGTCAGTTATAGATTTAGTTCTAGAACTTGGAAAAAATACCACAAAAGAAGAAATTAATAAAGTTCTAAAAAATCATACAAATGAAACAATGGAATTTACAATGGATCCAATTGTTTCAAGTGATATTATTGGAAGACGCTGTGGCTCCTTAATAGATGGATTACTAACCAATGTTTTAGAGGTAGATGGAAAGCAACTAGTTAAAGTAGTATCATGGTATGACAATGAAATGAGTTATACTGCACAAATGGTTCGCACAGCAAAATATTTAATGAATAAATAAAAAAGGAAGAATAATCATAATTGAATTCCTTTTTTTTTAACACAAAAAATGATATACTTATAATGAATAGGAGAATTATAATGAATACAATAAATGATTTAAATATAGAAAATAAAAAAGTAATCATACGATGTGATTTCAATGTGCCAATAAAAGATGGCAAAATAGTAGATGATACCCGAATAAAAGAATCGCTAGAAACCATAAAATATTGTTTGAAAAAAAATTGTAAAGTAATTTTACTATCTCATTTAGGAAGAATAAAGGAAGAAAAAGATCTTGAGAAGAATAATCTTTCTCCAGTAGCAAAGGATCTATCAAAACTACTAAATAAAAAAATAATTTTTAGTGAAAAAACTAAAGGAAAAGAATTAGAAGAAAAGATAGAAAACATGAACTATGGAGATGTTTTATTAATTCAAAATACAAGATACGAAGATTTAGAAGGCCAAAAAGAAAGCAAAAACAATTCAGAACTAGGAAAATATTGGGCATCTTTAGGAGACATCTTTATAAACGATGCTTTTGGAACAGCGCATAGAGCCCATGCTTCCAATGTAGGCATTGCTTCTCATTTACCTAGCGCCTTAGGCTTTTTAATAGAAAAGGAATTAAAGGCCCTATCAACATTAGAAAAACCAGCTCATCCATTTATAGTAATCCTTGGAGGAGCTAAAGTTGTTGACAAAATAGGAGTAATCAAAAGATTAGTTACCAAAGCGGACAAAATACTAATTGGCGGAGGAATGGCTTTTACTTTTTTAAAAGCAAAGGGCTATGAGATTGGAAAATCTATTTTAGATGAAGGAAGCATTGCCTTTTGTAAAGAAGTATTAAAAGATTATAGTGAAAAAATAATATTGCCAGTAGATTTCGCTATATCAACCGAGTATTCTAACTCCGGAATTTACCAAGAAAAAGACATTGAAAATTTTGCAAAAAATGAAATAGGACTAGATATTGGATCTAAAACAAGAAAACTATTTGAAAAACACATAGAAAAAGCAGCTATAGTTATGTGGAATGGGCCATTGGGAGTATACGAATTTGATAAGTATCGAAAAAATACAGATGAAATATTAAAATACTTAGTAAAAAACAAAATAAAAACAATTTTAGGTGGTGGAGATATAGTGGCAGCAGCAACAACGGCAGGATACAAAGAAAAAATATATCATGCATCCACCGGAGGTGGTGCAACACTAGAATATCTAGAAGGAAAAAAATTACCAGGTATAGAAGTTATAAGAAGAAAATAATAATTAAGTGGGTGATGGTTTTGAATAAAGAAAAATTGTTTTTGGTAGATCCATATAATGATTTACAAATTCAAACGATTACAACATTTGAAGATGAAAATAAAATAGAAAAAAAAATATCAGCTGAATTAAAAAAGATACAAAATAACTTCTCAAAAAAACAATACATTAATCAAAAAGAAAGCTCAAATGAATTAGCTATAAATCTTTTCCTAGAAAAAAAAGGTAAAATAAAAGATATTTGTAGTATTCAAGGAGAAAAAGATATAAAAAAATGTAAAATAACATTTGTTCCTATCCAATCACCTACAAGAAAAAAAATGATTAAATTAGCAACAGAGTATGCTCTGGAAATGTTAAAGATGAAACTTGTATTTCTAGATATTAATCCAGAAGATAAGTTAGTAATATCATACTTAAAATCTGATGGATATGAAAATTTAGGAGAAGAAAAAGGAAAAATAATATTTTTAAAAGAAAAGGAATAAAAATATAAAGGTAGATAATATGAAAATTTTAGATAGTATAAAAAAGAACACCATACTATTATTAATTATTACTTTAATAGTATTATATGTTATATTGAAAGATGATTTTTTTAATATTATAAATATATTAAAAAATTTAGATATGAAATACATTTTATTAGCTATTTTGTTTTTCTTTTTGTCTGTTTCTATAAAGGGATATGTAAATTATAAAATAACAAATGATAAAGATAAAGTAAGTTTAATGGAAGCAATTAAACATAATCTGATTGCCCAATTTTTTAATGGTATAACCCCTTTCTCAACAGGAGGGCAACCAATGGAAGTTTATATGTTAACAGAGCATGACATTCCTGTTTCAAAAGCGACCAATCAAACAGTTCAAAGCTTCATTTTTTATCAAATTGCCTTAGTAATATGTGGTATATTGGCTGTACTATATAACATTACATTCCACATTTTTCCAAAAATCAAGCTATTAAAACATTTAATCTTATTAGGATTTTTTATTAATACAGCAGTTGCTGTAGTATTAATACTAATTTCTTATTCAAAAGTAATCACAAAAAAAATTGGAGATCTAGTTATTAAAATTTTAAAGAAATTAAAAATAAAAATAAACGAAGAAAAAATACAGAAAAGTTTTGAAGAATATTATGAAGGTTTTCAAGAAATAAAATCAAGAAGAGGATTGTTTGTGTCAGGGGTTGTCTTAAATATTGCCAGCTTATTGCTCTTATACATAATACCATTGCTTATCCTTTATAGTATGAGAGATTTTTACAGTATAAATGTTCTAGAAACGTTAACAGCTTCTGCCTATGTTTATATTATAGGTGCTTTTGTCCCTATTCCAGGAGCTAGTGGAGGTATTGAGTATGGATTTAGCCAAATTTATGGGAACTTTATCTATTTTAATAAGTTATCGGCAACCCTACTTATATGGAGATTTATTACTTACTTCATAGGAATAATTACAGGAGCAATTATTTTTAACACAGAAAAGAAGGAGAAAAGATGAGGATAGGAATATTTACAGAAACTTATAGCCCATATATTAGCGGTTTAGTTACAAGTGAAATAATGCTAAAAAAAGCTCTAGAAAAACAAGGACATGAAGTGTATGTAGTAACAGCCAATCTAGAAAGCTTTAAATATGAGTACAATGAAGAAGAAAAAGTTTTAAAAATACCAGGAATTCCAACAGGAATCTATAATTCAAGATTAAGTAGTATTTATCCTGTTCGAGCAGTAAATAAAATTAAAAGCTGGAATTTAGAGGTAATCCATTCACAGACAGAGTTTGCAATAGGCACCTTTGCAAGATTGTTTGCCAAACAATATAATATACCACTAGTTCATACTTACCACACAATGTATGAAGACTATATTTATTATATAACGAAAGGTTATTTCAAAAGATCAAGTAAAAAACTATTGGAATATTTTACAAAGTTTTACTGTGATACAACAGCTACAGAATTAATTGTTCCAACAAATAAAACTTATAAATTGTTTAAAGAAAAATACAAATTTAAAAAAAACATTAATATTATTCCAACAGGAATTGAAGTAGAAAGATTTTTTACAGAAAATATTAATCAAAAAGAAATAGACAAAATAAAAAAACAATTGAAAATATCAAAAAAAGATTTTATAATTCTCTTTGTTGGTCGACTAGCGGAAGAAAAAAATGTAGAATTTTTAATAAATTCTCAAAAAGAAATTCAAAAAAAGTATAAGAATATAAAGCTATTAATTGTTGGTGACGGACCAGATAAAGAAAAATATGAAAATTATGTAGAAAGTTTGAATATAAAAAGTAATATAATATTCACAGGAAAAGTAGCTTGGGATGATATGCCATATTATTATCAAATAGCTAATATTTTTGCAACCGCATCAAAAACAGAAACTCAAGGGTTAACAATTATTGAAGCTATGGCCTCAAATGTTGTACCAATATGCATAAAAGACGAAGCATTTTTAAGTATGATAACAGAAGGGCTAAATGGACTCTTTTTTGAAACGCCCGAAGAATACATAAAGTTGGTATTCTATCTTTATGAAAACAAAGAAGAACTAAAAAGATTTAATAGGCAAGCAAGAATACAATCTGAAACGTATAGTTCGAAATACTATGCCGAAAGAGTATTGGAAGTTTATAATAGAGCTATTCGCGAAAAGAAAAACGAAAATCGATATGGATTGTTTTCTAAAATTTCCAAAAAAATAAAGGAGATAAAAAATGATCATAGCACTGAACAATAAAAGTAATTTAGAAAAAAAAGAATTTAAAAGTTATAAAGAAAACTTAGAAAAAATAACAACAAAACATAAATTAATACTATGTCCTACTTTTTTAAATATTGGGCAATGTAATCTAAAAAACATATTTTTAGGAGCTCAAAATGTCAGTTTATCAGAAAATGGTGCCTTTACTGGTGAAATATCAGCAACCCAATTAAAATCTTATAAAGTAGAATATTGTATTGTAGGCCACAGCGAAAGAAGAGAATATCAAAAAGAAACGAATCGTGAAATAAAGAAGAAAATAGAAAAATTATTTTTAAACAATATAACCCCAATTTTATGTGTTGGAGAAACATTAAAAGAAAGAAATGAAGGGAAGACAGAAGAAATAATAAAAGAAGAATTATTAAGTGCAATAGAACGATTAACAGAAAAACAAAAAAAACAATTAATAATAGCTTATGAACCAATCTGGGCTATAGGAACTGGGAAAATACCAACCCCCCAAGAAATAATAGATATTTTCACATATATAAAAAAGATAAGTCCAGAATCTTCTGTTTTATATGGTGGAAGCGTAAATGAAAAAAATATTGATAGCCTAAAGAAGATTGATTTAATAGATGGATTTCTATTGGGTGGTTTAAGTTTAAATATAGACAAACTAGTAATATTCTTACAAAAATGCAAGTAGACACATTAGACAAGTTCGACAAAACTTGTTCTTTTTTTTCCTTTAAATTTTTCTTGACATATTATATAATAGAAATGCGTGGTAAGATAAGAGAGGAGAAAGAATGAAAAAGACAAGATTATTTGTTATTGACGATAATAAAGATTTAGTAGGAATGGTAAAAGAGTATTTTAAAAAATCTCAAAGTATAGAAGTATCCATGACAGCCAAGGATGGTAGTGAAGGAATTCTAATGATTGACAAAAATATCGAAAATTTTGACATTATTTTATTAGATTTAGTAATGCCTAATAAAGATGGACTGAATGTATTGGAATACCTAAATGAAAAAAATATTGATAAAAAAGTCATTGTATTAACAGCATATAATACACAAGATGTGATAAGAAAAGTAGCCTCCTTAGGAGCTAGTTATTTTATGGTAAAACCATTTGAACTATCAGATTTAGAATCAAAAATTAATGAGTTGACTTTAAGACAAACAAAAAAAGGTGAGTCAATAGATTTATTCCACAATAATTTGCAAATATCAATTACTAAGACACTTCATGAATTAGGAGTACCATCACATATTAAAGGGTACCAATATATAAGAGAAGGAATTACACTTGTCTATAAAAAACCAGAAATAGTAGGAGGAATAACAAAAGAGTTATATCCAGAAATAGCAAAAAAATTTGACTCAACAGTATCGCGAGTAGAAAGATCAATCCGACATGCAATTGAAGTTAGTTGGAATAGAGGAAGTTGGGATTTAATGGAAGAAATATTTGGGCATAGTGTAGATATAGACAAAGCAAAACCTACAAATTCAGAATTTATCGTAACAATAGCTGATAAACTAAGATTAGAATTTAGTAAGCCATTAGTAACCAATTAAGTCAATTAATTGGTCTTTTTTTATGTTTTAATTTTAATATATATTTTATTTCTATATCTAGCAAAAATTTATACTTAGATTAATAGCATAAAAGTACTCCATTAATAATCAAATTATATTTCTAGCACTTGACAAATATAATCCAAAAACTTATACTTAAAGTATAAAAATATGGTAGGAGGTAACATATAATGGAACGTAAGATAGATCAATACTATTGTAAATGGAAAAATGATGTTATTCGAAAACCACTCATTTTATATGGAGCAAAACAAATAGGAAAAACATTTTCTGTTTTAAATTTTGGTAAAAAAGAATATAAAAATACTATATACTTTAATACAGATAACAATTATGAATTATTATCCCTATTTAAAAAAGAACGATCAACAGAAAAAATAATTTTAAAAATGTCTTTATTATCTGGAGAGACTATTTTAAAAGAAGACTCTTTGATTATATTAGATAATGTAGTAGATAATAACATTGTAAAAGGTTTAAAAATTTTTGGAAGTGAACATAGCAAATATCATATTATTGCAATAACATCAAAAAAAGAAAAATTATCAGAGTTTAAAGGAGAAGAATTACAATTTAAAGCAATGAGTTCTGTAGATTTTGAAGAGTACTTATGGGCAAAAGGAGAAAAAAGTCTAGCAGAAATAATAAAGGAGTCCTTTTATAAGAAAAAAACCTGTGCTTTTCACAAAGTGGCTTTAGACTTGTTTCAAGATTATATAGAGACAGGTGGATTTCCAGAAATAGTATTAGCAAGCATAGAAGGAAGAAGTAGTTATGAATTATCTGCTTTAAAGCAAAAAATATTAGATATTTATAAAAAAGAAATAGCCCTAACTTCAAATCTTATCGACATAGTAAGAGGAATAGAAGTACTAAATTCAATCCCTCAACAGCTGAAAAAGGCCAATAAAAAATTTCAATATGGATTAATTGGAACTGGAAAAAGATCAAAAGAGTATGAAAATAGTATTGCTCACTTAGTCAGCAATGAATTAGTATACAGAAGTTATAAGGTAGAATCGATAAAATCACCATTAAGTAGTTGTAAAGAAAAAGATAGTTTTAAATTATATGCTCCAGATGAAGGTCTTCTTTACATGATGCTCCACTTAAATCGCAAGCAATTCTTAACAGATGAAAACATAAAAGAAGTTTTATATGAAAATCATATTGCAAAAACAATTGCTGAAGGAGGGTTTGCCTTATATTACTACCAATCGGGGGGAAAGGCCGAAGTTAACTTTGTTATTCAAAATAGAATGGGGCAAATAATGCCAATAGAATTAACAATAAGAAGCAATTCAAAAGCAAAATCATTATCTGTATTTATGAAAAAGTTTACTGTAACGCAAGCTTACAGAATTACAGAAAATAACTTTTCAACCAAAAAGGAAGTTAGATATATTCCAATATATGCTACTTTTTGCCTAAAAGAAAACAGAATATAATAAAAAAGACACTTTATTGAAAGTGTTTTTATTGTTGAATAATTTCATCCATATCAATTTCAAATAAAAGTCCAGGTGAAATATCCAAGGCAACAGAGATTTTCCACAATGTATCAACAGAGAAAGACTTTTTTCCTTTCCTCGATTCATTTCTTCGTATAAACTCATGAGAAACACCAACTTTTTCTGCTAAATCAGCTTGGGTAATTCCTGCTAAATTTCTATATTTTTTAATATTTCTAGCAATTTGTTCATAAATATTAAATTCATATTTATTCATAAAAGCCCTCCTAACAAAAACTACATTATTATTATGAATGAAAAAGCAAAAAATATATGTAAATAAACGATTTACAAAAAACAGGCTATATTGTAAAAAACGAAAAAACGTTCTATAATAACCAAGAGGTGAGTAGCGTGAAAGAAAGAATTATTTTCCATATTGATGTAAATAATGCATTTCTTTCTTGGACAGCAGTGCTCTTATTAAAGAAAGGGTATAGCAAAGATATTCGAGAGATACCTTCTATTATAGGAGGAGATGAGAAGACAAGAAGAGGGGTTGTGCTTGCTAAATCCCCTATTGCTAAAAGGTACAAAATAAAAACGGCAGAAACAATCTATCAAGCAAAGCAAAAATGTCCAAATTTAGAAATCTATCCACCAGACTACAAATGGTATCTTGAAAAATCTAAAGAGTTAATGAAATATTTATCACAATATTCTCCAAATCAAGAACAATTATCTATCGATGAATGTTTTTTAGATATGACAGGAATGAATTATATTTATAACAATTTAGAGGAATTAGCCTATCATATAAAAGAAGAAGTTAAGAAAAAATTTGGATATACAATCAATATTGGAATTGGTAATAACAAACTATGTGCCAAGATGGCCTCAGATTTTGAGAAGCCTGATAAAGTTCATACATTATTAAAGGATGAAATTGTTACTAAACTATGGCCGTTAGACGTTGGGGATCTTTATATGTGTGGCAAAAAGACAAAAGAACGTCTAAATCAGATGAAGGTATACACTATTGGAGATTTAGCGAAAAAAGATTTAAAAACGCTTGAAAAAGAATTTAAATCACAAGGAAAATATCTTTATGAAGCATCTCGTGGGAAAGATTTTTCAACAGTATCTCAAAAAAAAGGAAAGAACCAAAGCATAAGCACAACAGAAACTCTTCCCTATGATTGTAAAAATCGTGAAAAGCTAAAGGACATTTTATTAAGACAAGCTGAAGTGACAACAGGGGAATTAAGACAAAAGGGATTATTTGTAAAAACAATAGGAGTTATTTTTAAAAACAACCAATTTATAAGCTATTCAGCCCAAACAACTTTAGGAAAGGCAAGTAACAATACAAAGGAAATACTAGAAAAAGTATATGAAGTTTTTGATGATAATTATAAAGATGATGAATTAAGACTAATAGGGGTAAGATTATCTAACTTAACAGAACAGAAGCAAGAACAAATTTCAATATTTGACCTAAAACAAAAAGAAGAAAAAAAAGAAGATTCAATTCAAGAGACGATTGATAAAATAAACAATAAATTTGGGAAGGCGATTATAAGACCAGCATCTCTAAAAACCCCAAAAGAGAAAAAATGAAAACAAAAATAATTCTGAGACTATTACGAATAGTATAATCTTAAAATGTGGTTTCCTATGCAATCTTCGTATGAGAGATTCAAAAAGACCAGTTAACACTAGTAAGTTTTGCAATATCGCAAAAGAAAGAAAGCTTGGACATTTTATTTACCTGAATTAACGATAAGGCAAAAAAGTGAAATGTTCAGGTACTGCCCACGGATAACCGTGGAAAATTCAAAACCATAGTCTACATATAAAAAAGGCTACCACCTAGTAAAATCAAAAAACTAAAAAAAACACCAAAAAGTGCTTGCAAACACTTTTTTTTCTTGTTATAATTAAATACGTGTGACTGCTTAGATGTGCGAGGTTGCTGATACACCAGGGCAAGTTGTCAATTGGATATTAGGTTATTCGTACGGAGCAAGTCTATACTAGATATAGGCGAAGGGAGGATTTGAAATGTCAACAGAAAAAATACGCATTAAAATAAGAGCATATGATCATAGAATCTTAGATAATGCAGCAAAGAAAATCATAGAGACAGTAAAAAGAATTGGCGGAAAAATATCTGGTCCGGTACCATTACCAACAGAGATTGAAAAATTCACAATTTTAAGAGCTGTACATAAATATAAAGATTCTCGTGAACAATTCGAGATGCGTACACATAAAAGACTAATTGATATCAAAAATCCAAGCAAGGAAATTATAGATGCGCTAGCTCATTTAGATTTACCAAGCGGAGTAGATATTAAAATTGAGACAAAATAATGGAGGAAAAGTAAATGAAAGGAATCTTAGGTATAAAAAGAGGAATGACTCAAGTTTTTACAAAAAACGGAAAGTTAATTCCTGTAACTGTTATTGAGGTAGAACCAAATGTGGTAACTCAAATAAAGACAGTAGAAAAAGATGGGTATGATGCCATTCAACTTGCTACCGATTCTATTAGAGAAGGATTAAGTAACAAGCCAGCAATGGGGCATACAAAGAAAGCTAACACAACACCTAAGCGCTTCTTAAGAGAAATTAGAGGAGTAAATGTTAATGATTACACCCTAGGACAAATAATTGGTGTAGACATTTTTGAAGCAGGGGAGATTGTTGATGTTACAGGAACTTCGAAAGGTAAGGGGTTCCAAGGTGTTATTAAAAGACATAACCAATCAACTGGGCCAATGGGTCATGGTTCTCAATACCATAGAGGAGTTGGTTCTTTAGGTACAATGTTACCAATGCATGTACTTAAAGGAAAGAAAATGCCTGGTCAAATGGGTAATGT
>CACZQK010000018.1 GCA_902783315.1 uncultured Erysipelotrichaceae bacterium
CAGTATTGGAAACCAATATTCTCCCTCTATTTCATAACTAGTTATTTTGGGATCACAAAATATTACTATTTTTTTCTGCTTAAATGCCGCATACACTATTTCTGTAATAGATGCTATTGCCGAATACTTAGTTAAATTAGCAACTACTAAATCACATTTATCTATTTGCTTTAACTCTTCACTTACAACATTTTCACAAACAGATTTATTTTCATCTTGTTTCTCGTAATAATAACCACCAATATACATAACATTTTGATTATTTTTAATTACTACCCCATTTGAAGCATAAACAGTATCTTTAACATTACCAACTATTTTACTTCGTATATCATCTTTTAACATTTCTAATACATTGTCTTCATTAATATTTTCATGTCTAACTTTGTATGTGCCAGAATAAAACATCTTAATCATGTTATTTTTTCCTTTCATGATTCGATTCCAATTGATATAAGAACCTATTGCCATAAATGCCCATACTATATTTAATAAGAATAAATATAAAGCTTGATTAGGTAACATAAAATATTCAATTGCATAAAAAATATCATTTATAAACCAAACAACCCATGTATCTATTTTTTTTCTTATCATGTAGTACGTTGCTACTAAGCTACTTATCGTTGTAAATGAATCTAATAAAGGTAATGGATCGTTTGTTGATTTTAGAACTTGATTCAATACTATTGTCCCTATAATTATTAATCCAATGTAGATTATTCTTTCTGTATTTTTTACACCACTTATATTATTTTCTTCTTTTTGCTTACTCCACACAAAAAATCCAATAAATCCTATTATTAAATAAAATGAATTATTTAATACATCACCATATAAATGATTAATACAAGAAAATAGTATCAAGAATATCATTTGTAGTATATAGAAAATCCAATTACTTCTTTTATTAAGCATTACTAATATTCCTTGCATTACTCCTAAAATAGTTGCTATTATTTCCATATTCTTCTCTCCTATACTAAATCAGATAATTCTTTAGATAATCCAATATAGTCTTCAACATGAAGATTAAGTAATCGCTCTTTGTCTTCTTTGTTAATACTTAATTTATTTATGTATTGATGAAGATTAGCTAAAGTGGTTCTTTTACCTCTGGTAATTTCTTTTAATTTTTCATATGCTTTTGTATCTTTATTTTTTCTCAAAACTGTTTGAATTGCTTCAGAAAGAATTTCTGGATTATTGTTTAAATCTTCACTTATTCTTTCTTGATTGATTTCACATTTTTCTAAACCTGTAATTGTTTGACTAATTCCTATTAGAAAATAAGCAAATACAGCACCTATATTTCTTTGAAGTGAAGAATCCGATAAATCTCTTTGCATTTTAGAAATTTGTAAGTTATCAACTAAACTATCTACTAAAGAATTTGATAATTGCATATTAGCCATTGAATTTTCAAAATTGATTGGATTGACTTTATGTGGCATTACTGAAGAACCAACTTCTTTGTTAATTACCTTTAGTTTGAAATATCCATTGGAAATATATAGCCACATATCTTGATTTAAATCATAAATGATATTATTAAGATTTTTTATTAAGTTTAAAATCATACATAAAATATCATGTGATTCAATTTGAGTTGTTAATGGGTTGAACTCTAATCCTTGATTTTCAACGAATTCTTGAGATATTTTTAGCCAATCTTTATCTGGATATGATACTGTTAGTGCAGCAAAGTTACCTACAGCACCAGAAAATTTTCCTCTAAGTTTCATTGACTTAATAACCTTCATTACTGTTTCTATTCGATAAATGTAAACAGCTAATTCTTTACCAACCGTTGTCGGAGTTGCTGGTTGACCATGTGTATGAGATAGCATAGTTGTATCGCGATATTTTTCTTTCATTATTTTTAACTGTTTTAATAATTCGTCTACTTTACTTAAAAAAAGTTTATTTAAACAATCTTTTAACATCTTCGATACTGCCAAATTATTAACGTCTTCTGATGTTAAACCAAAATGAACTAAGTATTCCACATCTTCTAGATTATTACTTTTTAAAACTTTTCTAATATAATATTCAATAGCTTTAACATCATGATTTGTCCTTTTCTCAATCACCTTAATTTGATTTGCCCCTGTTAATGAGAAATTTTTTTTAATTGTCAATAATAGCTTTTTCAATTTATTATGATCAACAACATTAACAATTCTATTTAATCTTTCTAACCAATCAATTTCGATATTAAATCGATATTTTATATAAGCATATTCACTAAAATAATTTTTTAGTTTTTCTGTATACCTATAATATCTTCCATCTATTGGTGATATTTCTTCTAAGTTTTTCATTCATACCACGCTCCTTACATATAGTATGTTATACCATATGTAATCATTTGTCAATATATTTATGGTATTTTTTACTATAAGTTTGTTTTTTTGTAAAAAAAACAAAATAAAAGAACTCTTTTTTAGTTCTTTCTATTATTAATCTCACTAATATTTAAAAACTTTCGACCAATTATTTATTAAATGGAGCATTTGAATAATTTAATATAACTAATCGCTACACATATATTCTCTTATACTCTATTTTTTTAAATATTTAATAAACATTTTACTAGCAAAAGTTAATGAAACAAATTTATTAGTTGCTAAATATATATTTATATTTGGTATTTTTTTGTTTATATTTAATTCCTTTAAGTTTTTAAAATTTCTTTTTGTCAAATCTATAATTGCAAATCCAATACCTAAACCAATA
>CACZQK010000019.1 GCA_902783315.1 uncultured Erysipelotrichaceae bacterium
GTTATCTTCAAAGTCTTTAACATCAACATATTTTGAAGTATACAAATCAGAAGTCGCAGAGTTTTCATTCAAAGTATCTGCCATCATTTCCTTTATATCGGGTAAGTCACTCGTAGAAGCCAATCCAAAATAATCCAAAAACTCATTTGTTGTTTCATACAAAATAGGTCTACCAGGCATATCACTCCGACCACTTTCTTTTATAAAACCTTTAGCAACAAGTTTTCGAATAATAGATGTTGAACCTACTCCTCTAATAGCGTCTACCTGAATCCTCGTAATAGGTTCATTATATGCAATAATAGCTAAAGTCTCAAGGGCTGCTTGTGATAAAGAATTAGTTTCTGGATTTTCTATTAATTTTTGATAATAGGATTTATGTTCAAATTTTGTAGTTAATTTAAAACGATTCCCTAAAAAATCAATTCGCAAGCCACGGTGCTCATCTTCATAATCTTTTTTTAGTTCCATAATTAATTTTTTAGACTCTTCTTCATTTATCTCTAAAACTTCTTCAATTTGTTGAAGAGTTAACCCATCTTCACCAACAACAAACAAAAGACCTTCTAGTATTGCTTTATTCATTAGCACACACCTCACATATAATATCATCAAAAGCATCATTTTGAGTAACAATAATTTGTTTATTTCGAGTCATTTCTAAAATAGCCAAAAAAGTAGCTATTACATATTCTTTGGTTTGAACTGGAAACAATTCAAAAAAGGAAATTTTTGGTTTCTTTTTTAATATATTTTTAATATCATAAATTCTAGAAGAAACACTAATTTCTTTAACAGTAACCTTAGTATTTAAAGGCTTAGAACCTGCTTTTCTCTGACAGTATTTTTGAAAAGCTTGTATTAAATCATCCAAAGTAGCATTGCAATGAATCTCCTTTATTTCCTCAACATAGTTTTGGATATTCTCAGGAGATTTTGTATAAATATCTTTTCTTAAACTTTCCTTTTCTTGTAAAACCTTTGTAATATCTTTATAAGCTTGATACTCTAATAATCGATTAATCAATTGATCTTTAGGATTTTCAACTTCTTCATCATCTAAAGAATCATCTTTATTATTAGGAATCAACATATGAGATTTTATTTCTAAAAGTTCAGCTGCTAAAACCAAATATTCTGAAGAAACTTCTAAATTCAATTTTTCTTGCTCATTTAAAAAATCAACATATTGTTGAGTAATAGACTCAATCTCAATATCCATGATATCCATTTTAGACTTCTTAATAAGATGAAGAAGTAAATCTAATGGTCCTTCAAAATCATGAATTCGAAATTCCATTTCCATAAAACCACCTACTATAAAAAAATTATATCACAAAAAAAAGAAAAAAGTATTTTCTTACGAAAAACACTTTATCTTTCTATTAAAATTAAATATTTGACCTTCATATCTACAAATCATCACAAAAGAAATTTAAACCTCTTTACATAGTTTTTTTTAATTGATTAGCACATTCTTTTGTTGGATTAAGAAAACAATTCATAACTTGCTGCGCTTTTCCTAAAGAATCAATAATAAGACGCTTATCCGACTCAGAAATAGGACCTAGTAAATTAATATCACGTTCTATTATATTTTTTCCACTACCAGACTCAATATAAATAGTATTTTCATTGTTTAAAACTCTATGTTTCACAAATAAGCCATCACCCTCAAAAGAAAAAGCTTCATCATCACCTGTTTCATAACTTACACGAACAGGTCTATTTGGACATTCTTCATTTGGAAAAGAAACAGAACTCTTTAATCCATTATTTGAAACAAAGACAGACAAATTTTCATAAAAACTTGAATCCTTATTCATAATTTGCAAAACAGTTGAAGCAAATCGATAAATATTAGCACCACAATTCTCTAATGTCGGCATAAAAGTCATTAAACATTCAGTGGGTAAAAATTGAACATTTCTTAGTAAAGAAGAATTTACCTCCCCAACAAACCCATCATAATTTTCAAACAACGCCAGTCCATCAACAGTTTCCAAAGAATAATCCCCAAGTAAAAGCATACAATACAAGAGTGCTCGCCAATTAGTAATGGTAATATAAGTAAAATATTTATTGCTATAACATCTTTTAAGTATTCTGCTTATTAGTTTTCTTTCTTGAATTTCCTCACTTAAAGGAGATAATTTTTTAGTTCCTAGTTCTAATAATTTTGAGGCATGCCTATCCTCGACAATATTACTTGTTGTCATATTTCCATCTTTAGGGCCATTCTCCATAAGACAATGTATAACTTCCCACGGAATTTTCCCAATAATTTTAGCAGTCACGCATCCATAAGGCGTTTCTTCAGAAAAAATGCTAAAATTTGAAAAAGAATAATAATAGTGTTTAAACATTTCTGTTCCTTTATATGAAATATCCTCACGCTTTTCTAAAACAAGATCAAAACCTAATAAATCCATGACTTTTTCATATTCAATATATGTCATAAAAACCTCCCTAACAACATTTTCTTATTTTAACATATTCATAAATTTAGTTTTAAAGCAAAAAACAATTTATTAAATTATTCCCCTATTTTCAACTTAAAGACAACTCATAAAATAATAATACATTTTATAACCCAAAAATAATATTAATTATTACCCATATAATTAAATTATTTAATCTTCAATATAAAAATTCTTTTTACTGATTAATTATTATAACATACATTTCTATTTTTAAAGAAAAAATTTCTTTATAATTAAAAATATACTATAATAATGGTGGTGATTATATGAAACATTTTAGTGAAAAAGATGAAGGATTTATTTGTGAAAACTGCCAAAAAGAGGTCTTACCATTAGGATATTCATCAAGAGACCACTGTCCATATTGCTTATATTCAAAACATGTTGATATTAATCCAGGAGATAGAAAAAACCTTTGTAAAGGATTATTAAAACCGATTCAATTAGAAAAATATCGCGATACCTATAAAATTATTTACGAATGCCAAAGTTGCAAAGAACTTCATAAAAATATTATTGCTAAAGATGACAATATGGATGAAATAATCAAAGTATCTAAAATAAACTAAAAAAACTTTCCACAGATTTTGTGGAAAGTTTTTTAAATATCAATCCTTTTTGCATGAATAACTTTACGGCCTTTATTATCATCAGTACAAGTGGACAAAGTAATAATTTTATCATCAGATGTCACCTCAAGTCCAAAGTCGTAATTACTTCTAGATTTTAGTATATTTAAAAACTCTTGATAATCACTATCACGATAAAAATTAGTTTGTAAATAATATATTTCAGGATTAATGTAGTAGCAAGAAAAAACTTGATAAACATAACGAACTTTTTCTGTCCTTACAACAATATAATGATTTGAATTTTTAAACCACTTATCTGTAAAAGCATTAGATAAACTTCCAAACGCCGTCTTATTTAACAAATTATGTCCATAAAAAATAGTATTATTATCAATTAAATCTGCTGAATTTCTATAATCCATAAACACCCAACCACTTGCTTTTGGATTTTTCTTAATATCGTGATTTAAATAAAAATCATTATCATCTGTTTGCACAACCGGATAATTTACATTGGTTCCATCGACCATAATCCAAGCTTTGACTTCATCATTTGTTTGTTTTAACCCTGAAAAATCAACCTGATTAATATCCATTTTTCCATACTTTCTAAATAAATTAACTTCATTATCATTATATGTTTCTTTATCACTAGCTATGGACTTTTCTTGTACAACGTCTTCTTGAATAATTTCTTTATCAACATATTTTATATCACTTTTATCAACATAAAAATAAGAATGTAGAAAAACCCCAACATAGAAAAAGAAAACAATCATCAAGAAAGCAACAGGATTAGCCTGTTCTTTTTTAAAATAATTCTTCATTTTGGTAAAAGCTGACAAATGAAATATTTTTTCAAAAAAAAGCGAAATCACATAAAAATAGAAAAAGAAACCTTTTGAAAAGACAAGACATATATAATAAAATCCAACTTGAATAGACTCAAAAAAATTTTTAAAAACATTTTTTATGAAACTCATCACAAAACTTCCTCATCTATAAGCCTACCTTTGTCTAAAATCAGTCTCTTCTTCTTATTTTTTCGTTCGGAAATAAGCACAATAATACCAGTAAGAAATGACAAAACTAAAACAACAATAAATATCACATATACAGTATACATTAGGCTCACCTCTATCTTCTTACCTATATTATATATGATTTTAGAAAAAAATAGAAAAAAAATAGAAATTTTTTCTGATTTTACATGTAAATCAATCAAGGGGTTTAAAAATCAAAGCTGCAAAAAATGCACATATGATAGCCGCACTAATACCAGTAGCAGTTAAATCAAACATGCCCATAAAAATACCTATAATACCTAAACTTTCAGCTTTAGCTAAAGCACCATGAACAAGAGAATGACCAAAACTAGTAATTGGTAATAATGCTCCCCCTCCTACATATTTAATAAATTTATCATAAATACTGAATGAATCTAGAAAAGCTCCAAATACTACTAAAAGAGACGTAATATGTCCTGGAGTTAATTTTGTATTATCCAAAATTATTTGAGAAATCATACAAATCATCCCACAAAATAGAAACGAATTAAATAACAACATTAAACCGCCTCCAAACTTATTGCATGGCAAATAGAATTAATATTTTCTTTTTGATATAAAAAAACTGGTGAGAACAAAGCCCCTGTTGCTAATAAAAGCACTCTTCGTAATTTCTTTCTCTTTAATTGATCATATATATAAGAATAAGCAACTAAGGCGCTACAAACTGGCCCACTTCCACCAGCTTTAATTTCTTTTTGATAGTTTAAATCATATAACATAACTCCACAATCATCGTAATTATAATCCAAATCAACATTGTAATAAGATAACATATAATCTTTTAGAATTTCCTTACCATATACCCCTAAGTCACCTGTAACAATCAAATCATAATATTCTGGACTCCTTCCAGTATCTTTAAAATGTTGAGCTAATGTTTCAATAGCAGCAGGAGCCATAACTCTCCCCATGTCATTAGGATCATTTTGCTCATAATCTATAATCTTTCCTAAAGTAGCACAATCAATTTTAACCTCTGTCTCTTCATTTGTTAAAAAAGCTGCTGCTGCACCAGTTGATGTAAAAGTCGCACTATTAGGTCTTGGAGCTCCATACTCAGTTGGATATCGAAATTGCTTTTCACTAGTCATATTATGGGAAGAAACTAAACAAATAGAATTAGAAACAGCTTTACTTTCAATAAAATTAGCAGCAACAATAAGTCCCAAGACACTACTACTACAAGCACCATATATCCCAATAAAACTTTTGCCAACTCCACAACATCCATAGGTAGAAGCAGCAATTTGATTTAATAAATCACCACCAATTACCAGATCAACATTTTTTTTAGAAATACCAACTTTTTTCATAATCATAACTAAAGCATCTCGAACTAGTTTAATTTCTGCCTTTTCAAAAGATTTTTCACCAAAATAGAAATCGGAATATGTTTTATCAAAAAATTTATAGAGCGGTCCAGCTTTTTCATATGGACCAACAATAGTAGCTGTATCATCCAAAAAAACGTTGTTATAAAAAAAAGTCATCTTACCCCTCCTATAATAAATCGAATCATTCCAAAAAACCAAGCAGAAAGGACTCCATATAAAATAACATTCCCAGCTAATTTAAACATATTAGAACCAATTCCATAAATAAAACCCTCTCTTTTATAATCCAAACTACTACTAGTCATAGAATGCGCAAATCCAGTAATAGGAATTAATAGCCCACATTTTAATTTAGTAACCCATTTATCAAAGAAACCAAAAGCAGTAAATAAGCTAGCAAAAAAAATAAAAAATACAATCATAAAAGTTGAAGCTTCTACTCGACTCATTCCCATCACATAACAGAGAAGTTGAATAATAACTTCCGCTAAAAGTCCCATCATTCCCCCACTAAAAAAAGCAATTAAAGCGTTTTTTAATCTTGCTTTTGGTGCTTTATGAGAATTAGCTATTTTCTCATATCTTGTATTTCGCATTATCATCACCTAAATATAGAATAACCTTTTAAAAAAAATTTATTCAAAAAAAAACTAAGGTCATAAATTTTCCCTAAGTTTTTGAAGTATTTTTGCCTCTTTACGAGAAACCTGCACTTGACTTATCCCTAATACATTAGAAGTCTCACTTTGAGTAAGATCTTCATAATATCTAGCAATAATAAGCTTTCTCTCACTATCAGAAAGTTTTTCAAGTTCTAAATGTAAATCTAAAATAGCAGGATCCATTGCAGTATCATCATAAGATCTATATTTTTCACAACTATCATCTAAAGAATCAATATCACTAGTTGCTAAAATTGCTTGATCAATTAATTTTTCATCTACATCTAAAAACAACGCAACCTCCAAATTTGTAGGTTCTCGCCCCAATCTCTGCATCATAACATCTTTTGCTTTCAAAATTTGATTTTTTAGTTGTAAAAAGCTTTTTCCGACTTTTAAACCCTTACTTTGACGAATATATTTATTTATTTCTCCAACAATATAATAATAAGCAAAACTAGAAAATTTAGTTCCAAACTCTTTTTTATAATGTTTAAATGCATCCATCAGACCAAGCATAGAAACCTGATACAAATCTTCCAAATCATATCGATTAGAATATTTATTGATAATACTGTATATTAACCCCTCATATTCTAAAAGCTTTTCCATTATCCTCCTTTCTAAAAACAGAATAACGAAAATAAAAAAAACAATCTACCAATTCGACAAAACAACAAAAAAAAAGTGTTCGACAAAAAACACCTTTTAAACATCTGTAGAACCAAATCCACCCTTTCTTACATTACTAGAGCTGTCATTATCACAAACTAAATACTTTGTAAACATCACTTGAGCAATAACGTCTCCTTTTTTTATATGAAGTTCTCGATTGCTACAATTAAATACTTGAATCATGAAATGGCCATCATTAGTAGAATTTTCATAATAATCAGCATCAATAAGTCCAAATCCATGAGGCATAACAAGTCCTTTTTTAGGTCCACTAGACCGATTTATTAGAAAATAACATTCATCATCTTGACAATAAGCTTTCAAGCCTGTTGAAATCAAGGTTGGTTCTATTCCAGGAGTATAAACAGGAACAATAATATCTTCGGCAGCTTCAATATCATATGCCGCTGAATGAGCTGTCTTACGAACAGGAATATGAATATCTTTATCTTCCCATCCTTTTACTATTTCAAAACCTCTAACTCGTGCCTTCATTACAATCCCTAAATAGTACCAACTAATTTTGCTTCGTTTTCTAAATAATGAATAGCAAAATTAGCAGCTTCTGCACCATCTGATACAGCCGTTGTTAATTGTCTAAGATTTTTATTTCGACAATCTCCTGCAACAAAGATTCCTTGTTCTGCAGTTGTACAATCATCGCTCAAAATATATTTTTTATCACTTAAAGGCAATATATTTTGAACTAAAGAAGTTTCAGCATTCATACCAATTGATAAAAACATTCCTTGAACTTTCAAATTATGACGTTCCCCATCTTTTTCAAAAACAATTTCCTCTAATTCATCTTCACCCTTTATTTCAACAACACTAGAATGATACAAAATTTCTACGTTTTCTTTTTCTTGCAACCCATCAAATAATGCTTTCTCACATCTTAACTTACTACCATGATAAATTAAATAAACCTTTCTACACAAATTAGACATATATAAAGCATTAGTAACAGCTGTATTAGCACCACCTACAATAGCAACATCCAATCCCTTGAAAAAAGCACCATCACAAGATGTACAAAAAGAAATTCCTTTTCCAATAAACTTTTCTTCATTCGGCAAATTTAAGAGTCTATGCTTTGCACCAGTAGCAATAATAACTGTTTTAGCTTGATATTCACCATCATCAGTAATTATTGTTTTCACTTTGCCAGGCTTAATATCAAGAACCTCTTCAATAACAATATCAACACCTAAATTAACTGCTTGTTCATATAAATTACTAGCAAAATCCGCACCATTTATAGAAATAAAACCTGGAAAATTTTGAATAGAAGGTGTAGACGCAATCTGCCCACCTATACACTCTCTTTCAAAAATAATAGTCTTTAAATTAGCTCTAGCACAGTAGATACCTGCCGTAATACCAGCAGGTCCTCCACCAATAATCATAACATCATACATATACTACTTTCCTTTTTTTATAGATTCAACATATTTTTTAATATTTGAAAGATTAGCAATAACATTAACCTTACCTTTTTTTATTTCAACAAGAGTAGGAGCCTGTTTAACTCCAAGTTTCTTTGTCAATTCTACCTCTTCTTCTGCATCGACAAAACGATATGAAACTTGGGCTTTTTCCAATATTTTTTTTGCAGAAGCACAATTTGGACAAGTTTTTGATCCAAAAAGAATCAAATCATCATCCATCTTTTCACATTTTTCACTGCACTCCTCTATTTTTTCTTCTGCCTTTTTACAATTACTATTTTTGAGATTATACTCCTTTCTCATTTTATATTCTTTACTTTTTCCATCATTCCAATTCTTTACTGGTCTATAATATCCAGTAATACGACTATATACTTCAACTTCTCCACCACATTTTGGACACTTTGAATGATCACCTTTTAAATATCCATGTTTATTGCAAACAGAATATGTAGGGCTAATCGTATAATAAGGCAACTTATAATTTTCCGCTATTTTACGAACTAAGTTAGCCGTAGTTTTCCAGTCTTTCAACCTTTCTCCTAAGAATGCATGAAATACCGTTCCTGATGTATATAGTGTTTGTAACTCATCTTGAATATCTAAAGCTTCAAAAATATCATCAGTATATCCAACTGGTAAATGAGAACTATTTGTATAATATGGAGTATCATCGTCAGAAGCAGTAATAATATCAGGATATAAGACTTTATCTTTCTTTGCCATACGATAAGATGTAGATTCAGCTGGTGTTGCTTCTAAGTTATATAAGTCACCATATTCCTCTTGATAATCAGATAATTTTTCTCTCATAAAATTCAAAACTTCTTTAGTAAATTTCTGAGCTTTCTCATGTGTTAAATCTTCTCCAACCCATTTAGCATTTAAACTTGCTTCATTCATACCTACTAGACCAATAGTGGAAAAATGATTATTAAATGTTCCCAAATATCTTCTTGTATAAGGATATAATCCTTCATCTAATAATTTAGTAATAACATTCCTTTTTATTTTCAAACTTCTAGCAGCAAGATTCATTAAATTTTCAAGTTTCTCATAAAATTCCTGTTCAGTTTCCGAAGTATATGCAATCCTTGGCATATTAATAGTAACAACACCAATAGATCCCGTAGACTCTCCACTTCCAAAAAATCCACCACTTTTCTTTCTAAGTTCTCTTAAATCAAGCCTCAAACGACAACACATACTTCTAACATCACTTGGTTCCATATCACTATTTACATAATTTGAAAAATATGGAGTCCCATACTTGGCAGTCATTTCAAACAATAATTTATTATTTTCACTTTCAGACCAATCAAAATCTTTTGTAATAGAATAAGTTGGAATAGGGTACTGGAATCCTCTACCATTAGCGTCTCCTTCTACCATAATTTCAATAAATACCTTATTAATTAAATCCATTTCTTTTTGACAATCTTTGTATTTAAAATCTTGTTCAACGCCACCAACAATAGCATTTAACTCAGCAAGATCATTTGGTACAGTCCAATCCAATGTAATATTAGTAAATGGAGCTTGAGTTCCCCATCTAGAAGGAGTATTAACACCATAAATAAAAGATTGAATTGCTTGCTTAACATCAGTATAAGATAAATTATCAGCTTTAACAAAAGGAGCTAAATAAGTATCAAAGGAAGAAAACGCTTGTGCACCCGCCCATTCATTTTGTAAAATACCAAGGAAATTAACCATTTGATTACACAAAGTAGATAAATGTTTTGCAGGACTACTAGTAATTCTTCCAGGCACTCCTCCTAATCCCTCTTGGATTAACTGTTTTAAACTCCAACCAGCACAATAACCAGTAAGCATTGATAAATCATGAATATGGAAATCACAATTATGATGTGCTTTTGCTATTTCTTCATCATAAACCTCACTTAACCAATAGTTAGCTGTAATAGCACCTGAATTATTCAATATTAAACCACCAACAGAATAGGTAACAGTAGAATTTTCTTTTACTCTCCAATCTGTAACATTGATATAACTATTTACTACTTGTTTATAATCTAGTATTGTTGATTCCATTTTTCTTTGTTTTTCATGCAATTTACGATATAAAATATATGCTTTAGCAATATTCGAATATCCTGCTTGTGATAATACATACTCAACCTTATCTTGAATAGCTTCTTCATCAATAATATTATTTTTTATACTAGGTTCAAAAGCTGCTGTTACCTTCAATGCTAAAAAATCAATAACATTTTCATCATAGTTTACCTTTTCAGCTTCAAAAGCCTTTATAATGGCACTTTTAATTTTTTCTATTTCAAATGGAATAATCTTTCCTTCTCTATTTCTTACTTTATACATATTTAACTCCTCATTCTCCTCTAATAATTACATTAGGGAATCTTTCTTCTAATATTTTTTCTAATTTTTTTAACTCATCTCTTGAAAAAGATTCTAATAATTGATTTTGAACATTTTCACTTAATTTAAAATTTTGAATATAGTATTTTTCTGAAAAAGATTTACATAAACTCAAAATCTTATTAACATCATGAAAACCTTTAATGATAGTAGTCCTAAATTCATAATCAATTCCACTATTTTTAATAAGCTCAACACTTCTTTTAATATTTTCTATATGAACTTTGCATTTAGTAATATTTTCATATTCATTAAAAATTGTTTTTATATCCATAGCAATATAATCTACTAAATGCTTATCAATTAATTCCTGCAAAACACTTGGATTAGTACCATTTGTATCTAATTTAACAGAAAACCCTTTCTCTTTAATAATTTCAATAAAATGAACTAAATCTGCTTGTATCGTAGGCTCGCCACCACTAATTACAACTCCATCTAAAAGTTTTTTTCTTTTATCCAAATAATCAAATATAGTACTTTCTGATATTTTTCCATCACAACAAGAAATTAATTCTGAATTATGACAATAAGAGCATTTAAAATTACACCCTTGTGTAAATACAATGCAAGCTGTTTTGTCGGGATAATCAAGTAAAGTCAATTTTTGAAAACCACTTATTTTCATTTTCCACCTACTTTCAAGTGAGCAAATGAAACATCAGACTGTATTAGCTCCTTTATTAAATCAATAATTCTTTTATTATTGGCTCTTTTTGATATTTTAAAAACAGTTAAGTTACCACCTGGTAAAAGTTTTTGCACCTTAGCAAAGTCTTCATATTTTTCTAAGAATTTTGCATTACAAATTAAATCATACAACTTCTCTTCATTAATATCTTTATGAACCCCATAAATAGCCTTATCTAATTCAACAAAATATTTTCTAGCAGTCGTTGAACCAGATTCAAATATTGAAAAATTTAATCTCGTATCTATACTAAATTGTTTTACTTTTTCATTTAAATAATTCAATAATTCAAATAAAAATTCATATTGTTTTTTACTATCTTGATTATAAGCTAAAACACATTCTTTTAATCCAATAAGACCAACTCCTAAAACCCCTGATTTAAGAATTTTTCGAATCTTTTGACCAGTTTCTAACCTCTCATCTCCTAAAACATTTCCATGAAACAATGCCGTATAGTTTTCTTTATTTCGGCTTCCTAAATTTTCAAACATAAACAACAATTCATTTTTAGCAAGCTCCAAAAGTTGATCAAGTTCTTCATAAAAACTATCAAAGCTTTTACTATTAAGACATTTTAATCCCAATCTTCCTAAGTTAATGGATGTTTTTGCAACAAACATTCTTCCGTTTGATTTTCCCACAGTATCATTTATATTATCATAAATTGTAAGTCCGTCACTAAAGTATTCAACTTCATTATTATTTTTCTTAGGAAAAGAAAATGAAATATTTTTATTACTAATAACCAAACCAGCAAGTTTTTGTAAATATTCATCACATGAATCAGAAAAGACTTTAAAGTTTACATGAATATTATCCAAATAATTATTATCATTTAAATAACTTATTACATCTTCACGAATCAAAGAACCAATTCTACTATTTTCTTTATAACCAATACTAATGGAATAAATACTACTTGCTAAATCATTAGCCTTAATAGTATTAAATATCCTATATATAGTATCAGAAATATATCGTTCTGTTCTTTCAAATGTACTTTCTAATACAATTTCAAAAACTTCCTTTATTTTAGAATTAACTAAGAAAAGCTCAAATTCTGAAATAGAAACATCAATGTCATTCACATTAAAAATAACTTCTTGAATTCTTTTAAAATTTAAAAACTCATAAACTCCAATAAATTTAAAATACTTTTCTAGCTCCTTTAAAAAATTTCTTCGATAAAATCCCAAAAAAAAGTTTTTTAACATAAAATCTAAATTATTAATTCCAATCTCAGAACTAACTTCATTAGAAGAATTAATAATATTATTTAAAAATTCATCTAAATAATAATCATCATCACTAATATTTATCTTTAAATAAATATTTGAAAGATATCCAAGTAAAAAACTATCTAAATCATGAATAAATATTTTTCCTTCTTCAATTGCCCTTACAAACTTGTTATCTAATATATAAGCTTTAGCATATTCAGAAGAAACAATTTTTCCAAAACTACTTAACATTTCATTTGGACTTTCATAACTATCAAACTTTTCACTTTCTTTTTCTAATCTTTCCACTACCTTTACAAATTTATGTTGCTGCTTTACATTAAAAGTTCTTCTAGAAGCAGCTCTCTCTTGCCTATACTCCTTAAAAGCTATAAAAACTTCTTGATATCCCATTTCACTAAGCTTGTTTTCTATAATATCTTGAATATCTTCAACATTAATTGTCTTACGATCTTTATAATTATCATTAATATATGTTAAGACTTCTTTAAAAACACGATGAACATTTTTTCCTTCTTCATTATCATAAATAACACAAAAAGCGTTTCTAATAGCAACAGCTAATTTTGAGGCATCAAAGCTTACTCTCTGACCACTTCTTTTAACAACCACTAAATTATCAAGGACCTTATTCCACATAGCATTCAATCACCTCACTTAGGCTAAAATCATAGTACCATTCTATCAAAAAATAAGCAATATTTTTTTAGATAATTTTTTAATTGTTTTTTTAAAGTGTAAATCTTTTTTTTAAAAAACGATAAAAAAAAACATATAATAAAAGGAATTTCTAAAATGTGAATATATTCTAAGATTTTACAGTAAATTTACATAAAAAAAACAAAATAAAAAAAAGATGTTTTTTATAACAATTTATAAAAAACATTTTTTGTTTTCTAATTATCAAAAAGAAAAAAACAATAAAAACAACATTTAAAATATTTTTAAATATAATTACATTTTCTATCATTTATAGCATCAACAAAAAAATAAGATTGCTTACCCGCTTAATACACAAACAAGATACTTATTAACATAATAAATGCAAAATTAGTCATACTCTTTATGATAATATTTTTACACTCAACTAATAGAACGTGCTCTTTGTTTTAAAGCTTTAATTAATCGATAACCACAATTTCTTCTCTGTTTTCCTTGTTCTATATTAAAGAAATCAATGCAAGTAAGCGAAGGATTTTTTCTTTTGGCGACACAATAAGCTTCCTTATGTGATGATACAAATTCCTGAGCTTCCCTTTCATTATTTGCTAAATCAATATGTTTTGTATCATCATTATATCTTTCTAATGCTTCTTCTTGACTAATTCTATCCGCTATTTTTAACACTTCTTTTTCTATACAGATATCATTATTATCACCATATTTAGCATATATGTATTGAATCGTGCCATCCTCTCGAAAGTTATTTGGATTATATTTACAAACATTAATATAATCAATAAGCCAAAAAGGACAACTAAATTCAAATTCAGATAAATCTTTAACACAAATAGAATCTTTTATTTTATAATATCTTATCCCTGTATTAGGTATATTATCCTTGTATTCAGCTATAAATAGTTCATCTTTCTCTTTTTCGAAAACTTCCTGCAATTTTGAAATTCTATTTACAAAAGATTGATTTAATAAACAAAGTGCCATTTCAAGATTTAATAAATCCCATACTTCTGTCTTTTCAACAGGAATATATAAAGTACATGATGAATTAAATTTATATATTTTTAAAGCTTCTTTTTCTTGATTTGTTTTCATAAAATTATAAGGTTCAATAATTGAATTTAAGAATTCATTTCGCTCATCTGGTTGCATTAAAGTTCCATGTATTTTTAACTTATTAGTATTAATTTCACTAAAAGTTACATCTGACTCAAAAAACATTTTATGCCATACTTCCTCTGAAAAAAGCTTAGAATCTAAAAAATCTGAAATAATAATATGATCTCCAGCTTGAAATGAAAGTTGAATATATGAATCACTATTAAATGTAATTTTGTCTTGCATTTTTATGAATCGACTTAAATCAAAAGGCTCATCTTTTGGATAACTGGTTGAACTACCAGCAAAACAAAACGTAGAAATCGAATCATTTTGATATTTAAAAATATTTCCAGACTCATCTACAAAATATCTATAATTATCAGAGTTAAAACCATTAAGTATCATCAAAACACCTCCAGTTACGCATTATTATAACATACATTTCTTTTTTATAAAAAAATAAAATGAAACTCATAAGAATTTCATCTGTTTTTTACTAATAATTATCGCTCTATTAAGCTTAAACTAACTTTATTTTTTTCTAAAGAAATATCATCCACATAACAATTCACAATATCACCAACACTAAATAAATCACTTGGGTGTTTTACATAATTAGTAGATAATTTAGAAATATGAGCCAAACCATCATCATGCAAACCAATATCAATAAATAAACCAAAGTCAACAACATTACGAACAGTCCCCTGTAATCTCATGCCTATTTTTAAATCTTTTATATCTAAAATGTCACTTTTTAGTATTGGTTGTGGATATTCATCTCTAGGATCTAAATTAGGTTTTTTCAAAGATGTGATAACATCCTCAAATGTATAAATATCAATATTTAAAATTTTTCTAATCTCTTCCAAATTAATTTTATTCAAAGCAGAAATCAATTCATCAGTTCCAACTTTACTAGCATCCATTCCTAGTTTTTCCAATAGCTTATTTGCAATCGCATAACTCTCAGGATGAATAGCAGTAGAATCTAAAATATTATTACCATCTGTAATACGTAAAAACCCAATAGCCTGTTCATAAGCTTTATC
The DNA here is from genome assembly GCA_902783315.1 of uncultured Erysipelotrichaceae bacterium. Classification (GTDB taxonomy): domain Bacteria; phylum Bacillota_I; class Bacilli_A; order RF39; family UBA660; genus UBA3789. Next base: position 15,417 of record CACZQK010000019.1, read on the forward strand.
TGATAATAATTTTTCTTTTTTGATTTGTTCCCGAGACATAATTTTACCAACAGAATCGCGATAAGAAAGAATCTTCTTAATAGCCGCTTTCGTAATTCCCGAAACATAAGACAACAAAGATGCCGATGCGGTATTAATATTAACTCCAACACTGTTAACACATTTTTCGACAACAAAATCTAAAGAAGAAGATAATTTTTTTTCACTAACATCATGTTGATATAAACCAACACCAATCCCCTCTGGAGGAATTTTAACAAGTTCAGCAAGAGGATCTTGTAGCCGTCTTCCAATACTAACAGCACTTCTTTTCTCAATAGCTAAATCAGGAAACTCTTCAATTGCTTGAGGAGAAGCAGAATAAATAGATGCACCAGCCTCGCTAACAATAACATATTTACAAGATAAATTATATTCCTTAATAATGTCGCTACAAAGCTTTTCAGATTCACGTGATGCCGTACCATTTCCTATCGCAATAATATCAATTTTATATTTTTGAATTAATTGATAAATAACCTCTTTAGACATTTTTATATTCTTTTCTTCATTTCCCTTTAAAAATGGTTTTACAACGACACTATCCAAATATTTTCCCTGTTCATCCAAAACAGCTAGCTTACAACCATTAACATATCCAGGATCAAAAGCTAATACTCTCCGCTCTTTCATTGGGGGTGTTAAAAGTAAAGACTCTAAATTCTTACCAAAATTTAAAATAGCAGCTTCTTCTCCTTTTTCTGTAAGTTCACTACGAATTTCTCTTTGAATAGAAGGAGCAATTAATCTTTTATAAGAATCATTAATTGCATCAATAACATAGGACGTAACAAAACTTTTATCATTCTTAATAACTTTTTTTTCTAAAAAAGATAAAATTTCATCTTTATTAACATCGAGACTAACATTTAAAATCTTTTCTTTCTCTCCACGATTAATAGCTAAAATACGATGTGGCTTAATTTGTTTAATCAACTCACTATAATCATAATACATCTCATAAATAGCATTAGAATCAACTGCATCCTTCTTTTTCTTAGAGACAAGAATTCCATTTTTATAATAATAACCTCGAATAAAGCGACGATAACTTGCATTATCACTAATCCACTCTGCAATAATATAGCAAGCCCCCGTAATGGCTGTTGAAGTATCACAAACTTTATCGGTTATAAATTTAGAACATAAAGAATCAATATCTCCACTAGCAGGAAAAGCCATAACCATTTTAGCAAGAGGTTCCAATCCAAGAGCAATAGCTTCTGTTGCTTTAGATTTTTTCTTTTCCTTATATGGGCGATAAATATCTTCAACTTCAACCAGCTTAGAACAAGCCATTATCGCCTCTTCTATTTCCTTTGTTAACATTCCTTTTTCATCTATTAAACGAACGACATCTTCTTTTCGCTTTAATAAATTTTCTTGATAAGCATAAACTTCTTCTATTTTCTTTATAGTTTCCTCATCCAAAGCCCCTGTTACTTCCTTTCGATATCTAGCAATAAAAGGAATCGTATTTCCATCACTTAATAAATTTAATACAACATCTACTTGCTTTTCTGTAATATTTAAATTACTAGCTATTTTTTTTATAATTTGTTCACTCATTTTTTGCACCTCGCTACCATAATAACAAAAAGACCTAAAAAAAAAAAGTATTGACTTATTTATTAACAGGATTATACCCGTATAAATAAAATTCGCCACTCTCATTTTTCTTTAATTCATATTTATATAATTGCAACTTTTTATACTCATTTATTGGTTGTTTTTCAAAATTATTATATCCATTACAAACATCAGTATATACAACATCTCCAGTCATAAAATCAAATAATTCTAACTTTTCACCATTTATACAATTTCCATTATAATATCCTTCATACATATAAAATATATATAAATCTTTTTCTTCTCTATACTTTGCAAACTTTGAATATTTTCTATAATTATGATTATTGGTACCAAGCACTAATCTATAATATGGAGAATTACTAGTACTATTAATATTATAATTACCATAATCATCTATATACAATCTTATAGTATTAGAATGAAATTCTGTATTTGTATTAAATGTTTTAAATAATAAATTATCTTGTAGACTTTCTTTATTTATACAAATATCTTTTCCATCTCCACATAAATATGTATTAATCTTATTTTTTAATAAATAAGCCATTAAAATACTTTCTCTTTTATCATTTGATAAATTATCAAAACCACTAAAATACTCATTTGAAATATTAAACTGAATTGGTAACGTATCAATAAGAGATACTCCTGCAGTAATATTAGAATATTCACTATTATCACTGTATCTAAATTGTTCAATATGATCTTCTAATGAATAGCAAATTGTACCTAATGCTAAAAAATTAAAAGATGCTACTAATAATAACGTAATTGCAATATTTGCTACTTTACTGCCATTCATACTTTTCTCCTATCTAAATACATATTTATAATAATCATTATATTGCATAGCAACAGATATATTATATTTTTCATTTACTTCGTTTGTAATTTTCGTAATATATTTATCATCAATTGATTCTACATATGGAGTAAATCTTGAAGTTTCTACATCATAGCTTCCTTTATTATTTACCCAACTTCTATCTGGAAATACAACTAATCCATCATGATTTTGAGCCATTATATCTCTTCCAATCATTAATCTAGAGTCATAAGGAATATTCAACATATTTAATACCGTTGGTAAAACATCAATGTTCATAGCATATTTATCAATTTTATCATTCCCTTTATAAACACTATTATAAATAATAAGAGACCCCCTATTTCGATCAAACTTATTATCTCTATCAATTTTTGAAACACTATTAACTTCTTTATTTGAAAGATAATAAGGAGAATGATCACTAGAAATAACAATTAAAGTATCATTAAGTTTACCAGAATTTTTTAATTTTGTTATTAATTGATTCATTGCCAAATCAAAATCTATATTAGCAGCTATATAATATTTAATTTGTGATGAATATGGAAGATTTTTGACTTTATCTAAATGTTTTTCAGCAACAAAATTACTTGAATCATATGATCCGTGACCACTCAAAGTAATATAATAAGCAAAAAAGCGATCTTGATTAATAAAATCATCAATTGTTTGATCCATCATATCCATATCACTACCATGAAAGAATTCACACTTCATATTAATTCCTTCATTACAATATCTATGACCATCAAAATCAAGAGTACTAAAATAAGTACTTCTTCTATTATAGTAACCAACATAATCATGGTATACATAAGTTTTATAAGAATACTTTTTTAATACTCTTGGTAAAATATATGGATTAACATTATATACCATATCAATTAAACTATAATCTTCACCAATAATTGGTAATGTTGCCCATTCAAGCATATATTCCCCATCAGCAGTAGATGCTGGATACTTAGGAGAAAAATAATTATTAAAAACAATACCTTCATTTTTTAATTTATAAAGAGTTGGTGTTAGTTCAGGATTAATTGCTATCTCATCAAAAGATTCTGCTAATATAAAAATTACATTTTTTTCTTGAAATAATCCCGTAAATTTATTTTGTTCAGTTGGTTCTTGATTATTAAAATAATTATGTAAATTTTTAATTGTTTCGTTTGTCTCTTTTTCTGCTAACTGCTTTAAATCAATACTATTATTAATATTATATTTTTGCTCTACTTTATCCACTAAAAAAGTCCTTTTATTAATTAAAATATCTTCTTCTGGTAAAATTTTGGGATTAAAACCAAATATTTTTCTTTCTAAACTTAGCATTGCAGTAGAAAATAATCCCATTTTATGAACAGACTGAATTGGCACATTTTTTAAATGCACGATATTATAAAGACTGTTCTCATTATTTCTATTAACAAATTCTATTGAAAAAACAGTATATAAGGCACACACAATCATAAACATAGATAATAACAAAGTATCATAGTGATTTATTTTTTTTACTTTAGGAATTTTTATTAAAAAAACAACAGTTGGAATTACAAATAAAAGTATATATAAAGTATTTTGAAATATCGTTAAAAGTATTTTGTCATATCCATCTTTCAATACACCAGCAAACTGTATTCCATTAAAACTAAAAAAAGATTCATAGATACTATAATAAACTAGCTCTGCTGAAAATATTAATACTGTCATTCCACATATTGCTCTCATAATAATAGTATTAACTTTCTCATTTTTAAATAAAGATGAAACAATCGTTAAAGGCCAAGCTATAATAATAGAAACAAAAAATATAAATAAAGTTGATGATAAAGAAAAAGATTTAAAACAAGCAATATGAAAAACTATTTCCATATATAATAAAAATAATATGTACATAATAAATGTTTTTCGCATTTTTTCACCTACTATACTTACAATAACATTTTAAATTTTATTTAAATATTTATAAACATTTTTTTATTTTTTTTTACTAATTTTACATTTGCTTTACTAATTTATTTATAAAAATTTATCAAAAAAAAATAAAGACAAAAAATCTTTATTTAAAAAATGTTAACCCTTCAATAGTAGATATGAATTACCATCAAATGATAAATAGCTAGATCCCAAAATTTGAATAAAATTTACCCTCCAAAACCAATAGTATCCATAACTTTATAAACATCACCATTTTCATCAAAATAAATAAAGTAATAGTGTTTTTGATAATCAGGCATGATAGGTCCATTATCAGTATAAATATAATAGCCTATCATACCTGATTCACCATCTTGAAGAAAACCCGCATCAAATTTACCATATTTATCTACAATTACTTTAATATTAGAATGAAGAACAAACCAATCATTAAACTTATAATAAGTAGCATGTGACAAAAAAAACAATTGCACTAGCATAAATAAAAATATATTAGTAACTAACAAAAAAATTTCTATTTTTATAGAACAATACTTTTTCTTTTTTACTATCAACAATATAAAAAAAAATATAAAAAAAAGAAGAACACCAAAAACAAGAAACTCAATAATTGCAATGTGCCAAGGACTCATTCACAACACCCACCAAAATTAATATCCATATCTCAACACTTCGAAAGTAGTATTACGAGCCAAACCAAATTGAGATGCTTCAGCCTCAGTAGAAAATAATAAGTCAAACAAATATCTTCTTCCAATACCTATATCCCCACCACGATCTAAAACGATTACATGAAACGTTCCTATTTTGCTATCTACAACGCGAACAACAGTTCCATAAGGATATTTTTTATCACCAGCAACAATCCGAAGGATTCCATACTTGGGATCATTATATACAAGTTGATTTTCTAATGCAGGATAACCAGAACCAACTCTTCCAGAACATCCAGAACAATCAAGCCCATAAGCAGACATAGTACCAACTTGTGTTTCTAAAACATCAGAAACCACACTAGCCCCAGCAGTCTGATAAAACATCTCCTTTTTCAGAGTATAAACAGCATCACTTAATTTATTACTTTCTTCAAAGGAACTTACTTGAATTTCATCAGACTCAATTCCATAAAAAAGATTAGTAGTAATACTTTTTGGTACAACAGAAGAAGAAAGTCTCATTTTACTAGGCCTCATAAAAATAATACCCACAATCATAAAAATCAAAAAGAAATTAAATGTTATAAAAAACCTTTTCATAAAAACTCCTTAAAAACATTAGAATTTCAATACCGTTTTATTTTTGTCTAGTACAAGTATATCCAGAAGATTTCATACTTCTCTCAATTAAATCAATATCTTGACCATATTGATATTCAGGATAATTTCCACCCGCCTCAGAAAAGGCAGCATTTAAAGAACTCAAATCAACATTAGCAAGATCAAAAGTTTGCTTTTCAATTAACTTTCCTGTAGAATACTCACAACGAATATAAATTCCATCTGCTCCACTCAAATCATCTTTTAACTGATTACAAATAGAAGCAACATTATTTAATGTTTCCTCATCTTCCGTTGGATTTCCTTTGGTCGTAATCACAAAGTCCGTCTTTACTAACTTATTATCTTTAAAACGGAAGGACAAATCATAATTTTTATCTAAACTAGCCGTATTAGTTTTTAAAGAGCACATCATACTTCCGGTAGTAATTTTTTCTTCTACTTTATTATAGGCACCAGACTTATATAAATTAATCATAGAGGTTATTTCAGGTAAAAAAATAATAAAAGCTAGTAAAATAATAAAAGCAAAAGCTAAGAATATCATCTTTCCTTTACTAGGAGATGTATACTCAATATCTACTTTCTTTTGATTTTCTAAATTAGTATTTTGCTCCTGACTAGAAGAAGTATTATTCACAACATTACCAGTTTGTAAAAAAGCATTATCAATACGATTCACAAGATTATTAGATGTTGGATTAGAATTGCCAACAAAATTATTTACTGATTGAGGAGGAATATTTCCTAAATTATTAGCCGGATTTACAGTAGGTACAGAATTATTATTTGAAACAATAGTATTATCCACTGGTTGGGAAGAAACATTTTCTAAATTACCAACTGGATTTACTGTAGGTATAGAACCGTTATTTTGTATATTACCTTGTGCATTATTATTATCTAAATTATTATTCAACAAAATCAACTCCTACTATTAATTATAAAATGATTATAACATAAAACTCTATCTCAAACTAGATATTTTTTCTTGAAAATCTAAAGCATTAGTAATATAACTACCAGAAGTCAAAATATCAGCATCATAACACAAATCTTTAGTTTGATCATTTACTCCACCATCCACATTAATCAAAATGGTAAAATGGTAAGAATTAATTAACTGCTTTAATTCCTTAATTTTTTTCTCTGTTTCTGGAATAAATAATTGTCCACCCATACCAGGAGCAACACCCATTACAATAACAACATCCAAATAAGGTAAATACGGAATCAGATTATTTACTTTTGTTTCAGGATTAATAGCTAATCCACACCCAATAGAATAACTTTTAATTTTTTCTAAATTAGAGATAATATCTTCATCACTTTCAATATGAAAGGTCATAAACTCCGTATTCAACTCAGCAAAAAGCGGAATATATTTTGATGGCTTTTTAACCATCAAATGAACATCTAATCTCTTAGAAGTATATTCACCAATATGTTTCATCTCAGAAAAAGGAAGAGTTTTATTAGAAACAAACTTTCCATCCATAAAATCAACATGAATATAATCAACATCCGTAGTATTCAATTTTATTAAATCACTGGGTATGTTCTTACTAGATAAAAAGGTAGCACTAACTTTTTTCATTTGAATCAACTCCTATAAACTTAAGATAATTAAAATAACGACTTTCTAAAATATCATGCGAATGAACATGAGACTTTACACAACACTCACTTTCGTTTGTATGACTACAATCTAAAAATGGACAAGGATATTTTGAAAACTCTACAAAGGCTTTTTTTATTTGCTCAGTACTGTAGTTTTTTAACTCCAAAGAAGAAAAACCCGGAGTATCCATAACTTTACCACCTAAAAAAGAAAACAACTCAACAACTCGAGTAGTATGTTTACCTCTACCTAAAGCCATCGAAATTTCCCCAGTATTTAAATTCCAATCTGGATTTATCTTATTTAGCAAAGTTGATTTTCCCGCTCCTGTTTGTCCTGTAAAAACACTAGTTTTATTATCAATTAGTTTTTTTATAGCAGAAATATCCATATTAGATACTACTGTATATCCTAACTCTTCATAATATTTCAAAACTAACCTAATATCCTTTAATTCCTCCTCACTTACTAAATCTTCTTTAGTAATACAAATAATTGGTATAACATGATTAATCTCCATAAGTACTAAAAACTTATCTAATAAATTAAGAGAAAAATTTGGATATTTTAAACTAGTAATTAAAAAAGCTTGATCAACATTACTTACTTTAGGCCTATCAAAGAAATTCTTTCGTGGTAATACCTTTTCAATAAGCAACTTATCTTTCTGAAAAAGAACATAGTCCCCTACTACAGGAACAATATGTTCTTTTCGAAAAACACCACGGCACTTACAAGGATAAACTTTATTTTCATAATTAATATAATGCAAATCACTGCTTATCTTTATAATTTGTCCTTTCACTTAGTTTCCTTCCTTATCTTTATCAGTTTCTTCATCCTTTTGAGTTTGATTAGTATCTTTATTATCTTTTTCTGGAGTAACCTCAGGAGTAGGATTAGGTTGTGGTGTTGGCTTAGCCTTTGGTTTAATAGCAACCGTTACCCGAAGTGTCATACCCTTTGTAATTTCCCGATTCTTTGGTAAGTTTTGTGAAATAATAGTTCCTTCAGAATAAGCCGTCGTTTCTTCTTCTTTTGTTTCCAAATTTAAGCCATATTTATTACAAAAAGCTTCAACATCGCTTAAATTCCATTTTTCTTCTACCATATCTGGAATTTTTTCCACAATATTAGGAACATATAAAATAAGAGAATCCCCTTTTTTCACTTCACTTCCAGCTGCTAAAGATTGCCCAATAATTTCATCATCATCATATTCTTTAGTACCATCACTTACTTCTTTTTTTTCGATAGTAACAGTAAGCCCGTACTTTGTCTCTAATAATGTTTTAACAGAATTAGCATTTTGTTTAGTATAATCTTCTAATTTAATAATTTCTTCACCCTTAGATTTATAAATGGTGACTTTCGTTCCCTTCTTTACACTTCTACCTTTAGCAGGATCGGTTTTTACGACACGATTCTTTTCAATATCAGAAGAAGATATACTTTTAATTTTTGTATTAACTTCAAAACCAACTTTCTGTAATTTTTTTTCACAAGCCGTTACCTTCAAATTTTTGCAATCTGGTACAGTTACAGCCTTACCATTAGAAGCTTTTGGAACAATAAAGAAAATAATTAACAGTAAAAGAACAATACTACAAAATACAATAGACAAAATAATGATAACTTTCTTATTCTTTTTTTCTTCCAAGTCTTCAATCTTTTCAGCAAGATCAATTTTATTTGTATCTTCCCCAATTGCTTCAAGTTTAGCGTCTTCCTCTTTATCTTGTTCCTTTATTTCTTCTTTCCTTGTCTTCTTACCTTCGTTTTCACTTTCAGGATATTTATATTGATAAACTTCTTCATTCATTCGCTCATCATTTAAAGCTGTCAGCAAATCCTCATGCATACTTCTAGCACTTTCATAACGATTTTTTGGATTTTTAGCTGTAGCTTTTCGAATAATATTTTCAATACTTTGAGGAATGGAAGGATTATCTTCTCTTAAACTTGGAAGTGGATCTCTCATATGTTTTAAAGCAATTTCTACAGCATTATCACCACGAAATGGTAAAGAGCCAGATAAAAGTTCATAAAAAATAATTCCCATAGAATAGATATCGCTCTTTATAGTGCATCCTTTTCCACTAGCCTGCTCAGGAGGTAAATAGTGAACGCTTCCCATAACAGAATTAGTTTGTGTAAGCTGCGTTGAATTTAAAGCCATAGCAATCCCAAAATCTGTAATCTTAATTTGTCCATCATCTTTAATCATAATATTTTGTGGTTTCAAATCCCGATGAATAATATAAGAATCATGGGCATGAGCCATACCATCTGTCAATTGACTCATAATATCAATAGCTTCACTAAGAGTTAGCGTACCACGTTTTTTCAAAAGTTGCTTTAATGTCTTTCCATCCACATATTCCATAACAATATAATATGTGCCATCATCCTCTCCAACATCATACATTTCAACAATATTAGGATGAGCTAAACTAGAAGCAGAAAGAGCCTCTCTTTGAAACCTTCTAACAAATTTTTCATCATTGGATAAATCTCCACGCAAAACCTTAATGGCTACATTACGATCAAGTATTGTATCATACCCAAGATATACATTAGCCATTCCGCCTTCACCAATTGATCGAATAACTTCATAACGATCATTTATTGTTTGGCCCTTTGTAATCACTTATCTTCACCTTCTTCAAGAACTAAATAAGCAACCGAAACATTATCAATTCCACCCCTATTATTTGCCTTTTGAATTAACTTAGAAACTTTGTCCTCAACACTACCATCTCCCAAAAGAACTTTTTCAATCTGTTCTCTCTCTAGCATACCTGTAAGCCCATCGCTAGACAATAGTATTTCAGAAATATCCATATCACAATCAAAAATATCAACATCAACTTCTACGGATGCACCTAATGCCTTCATTAATACATTTTTCTTAGGATGAACACTAGCTTCTTCCTTAGTCAATTCTCCAGCACTAACAAGCAAATTGACTAAAGTATGATCATATGTTACTTTATGAAGTTTTGCATCTTTCATGACAAAACCACTAGAATCCCCAACATTTCCAAACAGCAAATACTCTTTTGTTAAAACAGCCATCACAAGCGTAGTTCCCATTCCTTTACTTTCAGGATGAGACTTCTCATGTTTAAAAATTAACGAATTAATTTCATTAACAGCATCACGAATCCAATTAACAGCATCTATCTTAGACATATTTCTAAATGTAGCTTTAAAATGCTTTTCTAAATAGTTAATAGCAATAGAACTAGCAACTTCCCCAGCAGAATGTCCTCCCATACCATCAGCTATAGCCATAAGATAATCATTTTCTGAATTTTTTATAATAATAACACTATCTTCATTATGCTTTCGTACAATCCCAGCATCCGTTAAATAAAAAGATTTCATAACTCCTCCTTATTACTTCTAAGCTGTCCACAAGCAGCACTTATATTACTACCAAATTCTCTTCTTATTGTCACACCAATATTATTTTTCTTAAGTATATCATAAAAGCGCATAATTTGGATAGTTTTTGTTCTTTTAAATTCCAAATTATTTGTTTCATTATAAGGAATCAAATTAACATAACAATTAATTTTCTTTACTAAATTAGCAAGTTCTAAAGCACATTCATCAGTATCATTAATATCTTTTAATAAAATATACTCAAAAGTAACTCTTCTATTAGTCTTTTCTAAATATTTCTTTATAGCAGGAATCAATTTTTCTAAAGGATATGCCTTGTTAATTGGCATAATCTTATTACGTATCTCATTATTGGGAGCATGTAAACTAATAGCTAAATTAATCTGTAATGGAAAATCACCAAACTCCAATATTTTAGGAACTAAACCACAAGTACTAACAGTAATATGTCGTGCTCCTATTGCAAGGCCTTTAGGATGATTAATAATTTGAAAAAACTTTTTTAAATTATCATAATTATCAAAGGGCTCACCAATCCCCATCACAACAACATGACTAATTCTCTTTTTTAAATATTCTTCAATCATTAACAATTGTAAAACAAGCTCATGAACTTCTAAATTTCTAACTTTCTTTCTTCTACCAGATTCACAGAATTTACACCCCATATTACAACCGACTTGACTAGAAATACAAACACTATTTCCATAATCATGATACATTAAAACAGCTTCAATATGTTCAGAATCTTCAAGTTCAAACAAAAATTTACAAGCATCTATATCTTCCTGAACTTCCACAATCTTCAAATGATTAATAGAATAATCCAAACTTAAAGAATTTAGAATTTCTTTTTTTATATTTGTTATTTCATCATATGCATAAATTCTTTTTTCATATAACCAAGAAAACAATTGAAGAGCATGAAATTTTTTTACTCCCTTACTCAAAAAATAGTTTTCTATTTCATCTAATGTTAACCCATAAATATTTTTCATTTCACCACTTGCCATTTCTAATAATATTATACCGAAAAAAAGATAGTTAAACAATCGGATTATCGATTTTTTCTATCTTCCCAACTTCATCAAATTGAATATCTATTTTTAAACTTTTCATGCAATTTTGATTTAAAGAGCAATAACTATCTAACAAAAACAGAACTTGATTAACATTTTGATTTTCATCTGTACTTACGATAACTTGATTAGGTTCCTCTAAAAAATCACTTTCAATATTATAGATTTCTTTATTAATAGTATTAGTAGATAATAAATAATTAAATGTCATCTTACCACTTTCATAACTTGTTTTTGAAAGATAACTAGCTAAATGAATTAAAAGTTCAATATTGTTAGAATTTAAAAATTCTGAATAAAGATATGGACTCTCACATTTAGACCATATTTCATTTTCAACATAAAAATCATCTCCTACTCGATAATAATTTTTATTCATATATTGAAATGATTCAACATTTTTCATTTTTTCACCTTGATATTGGTAGATTTTGTCATCCAACGTAATAGTATAAGTAAAAGAATAGTTATCTCCTAATAAAAGTTTTGAAGAATAGTCAGTCGCAATTCCTCTTTCATAGTCCTCTGCTGTTGTATAGTCTTTCTTACCAAAAAACAAAATACAGACAATAATCAAAAAAAAGAAAGCATAAAATATAAAAAACCAAATAGCTTTTCCCTTAGGATTTTCTTGAATTTCTTTAATTAAATCTTTCATTATATAAACACCTGACCAATAATCTTATCTTTTCCAACACCATTAACATAACTACTAGCATCCATCATTTTTTTGCCAAATGGTTTCACTTTAGTAAGAAGGATAGAACCATCTCCAGTCACTACAACAATTCCCTCTTTTAATACTTCGACAATTTCTCCACAAACATGATTTAAATAATTTTTACTAAATAATCTACTTTCACATATTTTCATCTCTTGATCAAAAAGAATAGCATTAGCTGCCGGATTTGGTGACAATCCTCGAATTAAATTATAAACTTCTAAACTAGTTTTAGAAAAATCAATATGTTCCTCTTCTCTTTTGATATTATAAGCATACGTTACTTCATCAGAATTTTGTTTAATTCTTTCATTAGTTCCATCTAAAATACTAGGAATTGTATCTAACAATAATTTTGCTCCTAAAAGACTAAGCTTATCATGCAAACTTTCTAAATTATCAGAATCTAATATTGGAATCTCACTTTGAGAAATAATATCTCCATCATCCATACCAACATCCATATACATAATAGTAATCCCTGTACTAGAATACCCTTCCATAATTGCTTTATGAATTGGTGCCCCTCCCCTAAGTTTTGGTAAAAGAGAGGCGTGAACATTAATACATCCAAATTTTGGACAATCCAAAATAATTTTTGGTACAATTTGACCATAAGCACATGTAACAATCATATCGGGCTTAGAATCAAGTATTTTCTGATAATCAACCCGAATTTTTTCTGGTTGAAAAACAGAAATATCATATTCTAATGCTAATTCTTTAATTGGAGACATCCTCAAATTTTGATGTCTCCCTATTTTTTTATCTGGTTGTGTAACAACCAAAACAACATCATAATTATCGATTAATCCTTGTAAAACTGGTACTGCAAAACTAGGAGTACCCATAAAAACAACTTTCATATTATTGCCCCCTCAAAATAGAAATAATAGTAATAATAACCCCAAAACTAATAAACAAAGCCCCAAAAAGAAGCAAAAAGGAAACATTTCCATGCATATCTAAAGAATCAACATTATTATCGATAAAATTTTCATCTTCATTACCCTCTTTTTTTTCGTTAGAAAAAGAATTATAGATATCAAAAGAAACAAGCTTAAAATCCAATGGCACAAAGGTCAAATTACTCGAAATATTAGAATATTTCCCACTAAGCATTCGATCTACTACTTCATAAGTCGTATGATTATCTTTTAAATATTCATCAAGTAAAACTTCTTCGGAAAAAATTTTATCTCTTTGAACAAGAAGTAACGTAACTTTGTTACTATTTTCTTGAAGAAAATCCCACTGCTTTTTAACAATATCTAAAACCGTTTTACAATCAGATTCTGTAAACAAATTATTACGCATGTATTTTCTCAGTGGAAAAATCAACTTATTATAATCATGAATATAAGATAAATTTATTCTTATTTTTTTACCAAATAATTCATTACTTAGAAAATCATAAAAGAACATAGGAGCATAGACAGAATGATAACAACCAATAACAAAGTCATCAGTAAAGAAAACCTTATCACAAGAAAAATCTTTCAATATAATAGATTTCCCACTATACTTCTTAAAAATGGAATTTAATTCAGAAAAAGATTCATAATAATTTTGATATTTTTCAGGAACAAATGAATTATTTTCTAAATAATGATAATAAGCAGGAGAAAACCCATGAATAAAATACCCATTTTTAATATATTTATCATATACATATAAAATAATTTTTCTCTTACATTCACGATCACTAATATCCAAAACAGAAAGTTTAGTAAATAACATTCTACAAACCAAGTGGTGAATTCCAATACGAATATCTTCAAAATTATCAATTTTTCGATATAACTTTTCTAACTGGGATAAATAGCCACCAAATAAAGATATATCATCAACAAGAATTTGATACTTATATAATGCATCATAAAAAATAAAAAGAGCTAATTGATCTGATATAGAAAAAGAAGATCTTTCTAAATGCTGTGACTTTTTTGAATAGTATCGTTTATTAGTGCGTATTTCATAAATAAAATCCAAAACATCTTTTCGCTCTAACAATTTACAAAACATTATATCCCCTCCATATCAAACAAAATCAAGAACTCATCATCATGAAAAAATATACAATACCTCCAACTATAATAGCTGCCAAAGCAAATAGAATGAAGCGTACAACTGGATTATTTTTATCCCAATATCCATCTAAATTAGTAGCTGAAGAAGACATCAAATTCTCATAATTTTCTCTTTTTTCCTTATTAAAATTCAATTCTGACGAATTATTTTCTTCTATATTTTTTGTAGCTTTCTCACTAACAAGCCCAGAAGAATTATTAATATATTTATTTTCATCTTGATTCATATAATATCCTCCAAATCTATTATAAGGATATCATATTTTATTACTTTTTACTACAGAATTTATAATATCTGACTTGGCTCAAAATCAATTTCAAGATAAACCTGACTCTTTGTTTTATAATGCTCATCAATTTTTTCCAACACCTCGTACAAGTTATCAAAAGTTTTATATTTTAAAATAATATTATAGCGATAAACATTATTTATCTTAAAAACACTAGCTGTACTAGGCCCTAAAATAATAATATTAGTTAAGGCACTTGTTAACTCAGACTTAATTTTAAGTGCTTCACGCAAAACTAAATCAGACTTCTTCCCACTTACTTTCAAGTTGCAAAGATAAAAATATGGAGGATATTTCAAAATTCTCCGAACATTCATCTCGTACATATAAAAAGAAAAATAATCATGATTTTTTGCAAAAGATATCGCATAATGATTTGGATTAAACGTTTGAATAACGACACATCCTTCTCGCTCACCTCTGCCACATCTCCCTGCTGCTTGACTAAGTAAAGAAAAAGTATTTTCACTACTACGAAAATCTGGAATATTTAATGATGTATCAGCATTAATAATACCAACTAATGTAACCTTTGAAAAATCTAATCCCTTGGCTACCATCTGCGTTCCTAAAAGAACATCATATTTTCCATCTCGAAAATCAGTTGTCATCTTCTCATGCATTCCTTTTCGACTTGTAGTATCATAATCCATTCGAAGAATTTTACAAGTTGGAAATAAAGTGTTTAATTCCTCTTCTATTTTTTGAGTACCAAGTCCTAAATTACTCAAAGACTTTTCATGACATTTAGGACATTCAAAATATCTTTTTTCCCCAAACCCACAATAGTGACATCTTAACGTATTACTACTCTTATGATAAGTAAGAGTAATATCACAGTTAGGGCATTTAAAAGTATATCCACAATTTTTACACATCACAAAAGAGGAATATCCTCTTCTATTTAGTAATAAAATAACTTGTTCATTCCTATCTAAGGTATTTTGAATAGCTTTTATTAACTCTTTTGAAAGATTTCCACTAATATTTTTCATTTCTTTATTCATATCAACAACAGTTACTCTAGGCATTTCCTTCCCGTTAACTCTATGAGAAAGCTCCAATAAGGAATAGACACCCTTTTGAGCCCGAGCCATAGTCTCTAAAGAGGGAGTTGCACTACCTAATACAATAGAACAGTGATGATACCGACTACGAAAAATAGCGACATCTCTAGCATGATATCTCGGATTAGAATTACTCTGTTTATAAGAATCACTGTGCTCCTCATCAATAATAATAATCCCAATATTTTTTAAAGGAGCAAAAATAGCACTCCTAGCCCCAATAACAATAGAAGCTTCTCCTCTAGTAATTCTTCTCCATTCATCATATCTTTCCCCATCACTAAGCCCTGAATGGATGGCAGCAATCTTACTTCCAAATCTCTCTTGAAAGCGTTGCACCATTTGCGGAGTTAAACTAATTTCAGGAACCAACATAATACTTGTTTTTCCTTGTTTCAAATAATAATCAATAACTTCCATATAAACTTCTGTTTTCCCTGAACCAGTTACTCCATACAATAAATAGGTTTGCGGTGAATTTAGTGTAACTTGTGAAACTACTTTTTTCTGATTTTCAGTTAGTTGATGCTTAAAAAAAGCCACATTCGCATAATTTCTTCGATAATGTTCTTTCTTAACTTCTTCCAATATTTCTTTTTTGATTAATGTATTCAAACTACTAGTAGAAATAGCACACAATTCTTTACGAAGAACCAACTTCTTTTGGCGAACAATTTCTATAATTTTCAATTGTGAATCATTAAACTTTAACTGATCCAAATTTATATTTTGCCTCAAACAATAAAATGTATCAAATTGAACAGCAACATTACTACCATGTTTCGCTTTCAAGGCCTTAGGAAGCATAACTTGATAGCAACTAATTAAACTTGCCAAAGTCTTTTTTTGAACTTTTTTTCCGAGCTCTAATAATTCATGATTTAATACAATATCAGAATCAATAATATTTAGAATATCTTTCAATTCTTTATCAAAAGTCTTATCATTTTTTACCTCAAGCACAAATCCTTCCAACGTCATCTTACCAAAAGGTACTAAAACTCGAATTCCAACTTTTATTTTATCTTTTAAAGAACAAGGTACAGAATAATCAAATATTCTATCAACCGCTTTATTAGATATCTCAACTAACACACCAACAATCATCCATTCACCTCCTCACTTTTATTATACCAAAGAAAAAATAGTTCTTACAAAACTATTTTTAATCAGGATTTTCACTTAAAATTTCAATTTCTGAAAAAGAATTATTAAAACTTAAACTTTCATCTTCTCTCTGAAACTTTTTCTGAAGATAATCAAATAAAAAACCAAGAATAAACATAAAGGCAGAGAAAAAAACTAAAGAAAAATAAAGTACATACATTTTATCACCCCAAAATTCTAATTATCTAAATACATTATACACTAAAATTAAAAAAACAAAAAAAAAGAACAAAAGTTCTTTTAAAAAAAACGTAAAATATCGTTAACTGTAATAATTAACATAAGTATCATAAGCAATATTAAGAAAATACTATGAATCTTATTTTCTAACTCTGAATTAACAGGAGATCCTTTTATTTTTTCTATAACAATAAATAAGATATGTCCACCATCAAAAGCTGGAATTGGAAGCAAATTAATAACCCCCACATTAATACTTAGAAAAGCCACCAAATACAATATATTAGCAAGTCCAGCAGTTCTTTGTTGACCTACAACAGAATAAATACCGACCGGTCCAGATAATTGATTTAAATGAATACCACCAGTAAATAAATACCAAATAGTAATAAACATTTGCTTAAAAATAGAAACAGTTTTCTTATAAGTATAAACAAGGCTAGCGCCAATTCCCTTTGTCTTTTCTTGTTTAATACCTATTCCATAGCGATAACTAATTTTTTTACCAGTACCAATTTTAGTAGGCTTTACCAAAAAAGTTTTTTTCTTACCATCTCTTAATACGACAATTTTAGTATTATCATTAGGATTAGCCATAGCTAAATATAAAGATAAATCATCACTCGTAGAAACTTTATGACTATTAATTTCGATAACTAAATCACCATTCTTTATTCCCGATTGATACGCAGCAGAGCCCTCCTCAACAGAAGAAATCTTAGAAGATAAAGTAGTTCCCCCCCATACAAGAGAAACAAATAAAAGCAAAACAATCGCCAAAATAAAATTATTCATTGGTCCAAAAACCATAATTAAAAAACGTTGCCATGCTGTTTTTGCCTGAAGTCTCCGATCTTCTGGAATCTTATCTATCGCATCATTATCTAAATTTTCCCCAGCCATTTGGCAAAAACCACCAATTGGAATCATTCGTAAATTATATTCAGTTTCTCCTCTTTTTACTCCAAACAATTTAGGACCCATTCCTATTGCAAATTCATAAACATACACACCTGTAATCTTGGCCCATATAAAATGTCCAAACTCATGAACAAAAACAATAACACCCAAAATCACAACAAATAACAATATATTAAGTAATATAGACAAAATAATCCCTCCTATAACATTTCAAACAAAATAGAAAATGCCAATGCCACAAATATCAAACTATCAAAACGATCTAAGATACCACCATGCCCGGGAATAATCCCAGAAAAATCTTTCATTCCATAATATCTTTTAATAGACGAAAAAACCAAATCACCAAGTTGCCCACACAAACATAAAACAGCTGTTATTAAAATAACAAATGGCAGTGATGCATTAGAATCAATAACAGTAACATAAAGTGCTGTAGCAACAAAAGTTCCCATAAATACACCACCAATTAATCCTTCAATTGTTTTTTTGGGACTAATATTCGGACACAATTTATGTTTCCCGACAAGTTTGCCAGTAAAAAAAGCAAAAGTATCTGTTATAGTAGTAATCAGCAATAAATAAAAAATATACCAAAAATCATAATTTCTTGTAATGGTTAAGAGATTAAAACTCAATCCAATAAATAACACAGAACCAATTAAAAATAATGCATCATTTAAATTATATTTCTTATTATCACCAATAAATACCATTGGTGATAAAAAAATAAAAATAATAAAAGCCATTACATGATAATCAAATTTATTATAAAAATCAATCGCTCCCGTATTATACAAACAAAAATAGATAGTTAAAGCATACGCAAATACTTTCAAGATAAATGGAAATTTCTTTTTACTTTCACGAACACTTAACAATTCATAAAGAGCAACAGCACTTAAAAGCGCCATAAAAACTGAAAAATAAAAATCACCAATAATTAGAAAAGGCAAAAATATCGCTACAATTAAAAACCCCCCTAAAACTCTTTGTTTCATTTTACTCCTCCAAACTTTAAAATAATACTTTTTTATTATTTTTAAACAATCTACTCTTTTTATTCATAATAACTAAATAATGAATAATCAACCATCATTTTTCCCCAATTCAATTATATAATAATTACCAAAAAAAAAAAAAGCCAAAATGACTTTCTAAAACTTATCAATGTCAATTTTAATATATTTATTATCTCCTAAAGAACTACTTGCCTGAACTAAAGTACGAATTGCATTAGCAATACGACCTTCTCTTCCAATAACTCGACCAATATCATCCTCAGCAACCATTACTTGAATAAGCATCGTATTTTCTTCTTCCGTTGGAAATTCTTTAACACTGACACTTTCCTTATGAATAGCAAGCGATTTTACAATTAACTCTACTAAATCAACTAAATTCATAATTATTTGTCTCCCTTTTTAAGGGCATTAAATTTTTCTATAATTCCTTCTTTTTTCAATAAACTATAAACAGTATCAGTAGGAATTGCTCCATTATTTAACCATTTTATTGCAAGTTCATCATTAATATCTACTTTACATTCCCCAACTGGTGCATAAGTTCCAATTAATTCTAAATATTGCCCATCTCTAGAACGTCTTGAATCAGTTGCAACTACTCGATACATTGGTTTACCTTTAGCTCCTAATCTTGTTAATCTTAATTTAACAGCCATATTATCCCTCCATTTCTAAATATCGATTTTTATTATAATAGAAAAAAAAAACAATGTCAACCTTTTTTTGTTAACACCGTTTAGATAATTGATATCCGATTTTCTTTTGTGGAATTTGAAGAGAATATAAACTAGAGCATTCAAAAAGTTCATTAAAATTTCCCAATTCTAGTGCATTCTCTGTTGCATTACCACAACAACAACTACACACAATCATTCCATCTTTTTTTAAAAGTTGACTTAAATTATTTCTAATAGCAATCAATTTGTCTTGATCTAAAGCATAACCCTCTATAATATTAGAAGGAAAGACAACGTCGTATTCCTTGTCAATTATTAACTTACCAGCTAAGTCTTGTTCAAAAAAAGTCATTTTTTTTGGTAATGAATATTGCTGTGCATAGGAATCCATCCGACTAGATATATAACTTTCATAAAAAAAACAAGAAAAACGACTATATAGCTTTATCTTCATCTATATAGTCTTCATTAACTTGTTGATCAATATTTTCCAAAGTTTCAATATCTTTATCCTCTTCTACTATTTCATCCCAAGGATCTTCTTCTAAATTTGCTTCTATTTTTACTTTTATATCCCCAACCAATTCAACTCCTAGTTCCTTTTCAACAACATAGCGAATAGTATTATCAACAATATCAGCCTTAATACAATTGGGTTGTTTTAAACTGCGAACAATAATATCTTCTCCTTCAAGATTTTCATTAGAACGCATATGAATAATTTCATGATAAGTATTTGTATTTCGAACAACATCTGTTTTAGTATCATTATCATAAGAATACCAAATATTTACATCATAACTTCCATTTATAATAATATCATTTCCACTTTTATTTCCACTAAAATTATGATTAATAACCCAACAACCTAAAATAGTAGAAGGATTATCTACATTGATTTGATTAACAGTAGTAAAAGTCTTCTTTCCTTTTGATACAATAGCCTTCGTAACAATTTCTCTATAATCTGCCATAGTTTCCTCCCAATTTAATATATGTAAAAGGTTTAAAAAAAGTACTGAAAAATGCAAAAAATAATGCTATAATAAAAATAGAATAAGGAGGGATTTTGATGGCATCTTCTATTATCCATCTAGCTATAGCTAAAAAAGTAAATGAAAAAATCAAAGTAGAAAATCAAAAGGACTATTATTTAGGGGCAATTGCACCAGATATTTCTAAACAAATAGGAGAAAGTAGAGAAAAATCCCATTTTTTAATTAATACAATAAATGAAATTCCCAATATAGATTTATTTAAAAAAAGATACCCTACATTTATGTATAATTCCTTTGATTTAGGATATTTTACTCATTTATATGCTGATAAATATTGGAGAAAAGAGTTTCTTCCCAGTATCAAACAAAATGATTTTATAAAGCTGACCAATGGCTCTTTTATAAAAGCAACCAAAGAAGATATAGAAAAAATGATTTATTCAGACTACACAAATCTAAATATAATAATAATTGAAGATTATGACCTAGATTTATCATTATTCTATGAAGATTTTATAATTCCTAAAACAAACTTCAAAGAAATTCCAATCAATCATCTAGATATCCTAATTAATAAGATGGGCATACTAATAGAAAACTCAAAATCTGAAAAGACATATACTTTAGACTTAGAAAAAATAAAAGAATTCATTGAAAAAACATCCAATGAAATTATAAAAGAGCTAAAGAAATACTATTAAAAAAACGCACCTTACAATGCGTTATTTTTTATTTTTCTATGCTATTTAATAAACGATAAAAATAATCATTAAGAAAATCCCTAATATAATCAATCATATAATTAACCACTTCTAAATTTTGCATATAAACCGAATAAACAGGAATACTTTTTAAAGTATTTACTAATGCTTCATAATCTTTCTCTAAAGACTTATCATAATTACTTTTAACATAATTTTTCTGACAGTTTTTTACCTTTCGAATTAACTGCAAAACTTCTTCATTTGAATCCATTTGTTTTTTTAATAAGATACACTTTTTATATTCTTTCGAACTTTTAACAAAATCAACAACTTCCTCTAAAGATTTATTTACAGTTACCATCTAAACTCCACGTCTTAGCCGCAGTTATTTCAACCTCGACAATTTCTCCTACTTTTAAATCTTTTGCACTAGTAAAATTTATTAATTTATTAGATTCACTATAACCATAATACATATTCTTTTTTTCACTAACACCTTCGACTAACACTTTTAAGCATTTGCCCTCTAAAGCTTTATTATTTTTTAAAAAATATGAATTAACAACTTGATTTAAGCGTTGTAACCGTTCTTCTTTTTCAGAAAGAGAAACATTATCTTCCAACTTACAAGCAGGTGTCCCATCACGAGATGAAAAAATAAAAGTAAAAGCATTATCATATTGACATTCCTCAACTAAACTTATTGTCTGCAAAAAGTCATCTTCAGTCTCCCCAGGAAACCCAACAATAATGTCTGTAGAAACACTAACATGAGGAATAGTATCCTTTATTTTATGAAACAATTCCAAATAACTCTCACGACTATAACGTCGACCCATTAATTTTAAAATTCTACTAGATCCACTCTGAACAGGTAAATGAATACTAGGCATTATATTAGGATATTTTGCAACTACCTCTATCATCTTATCAGTAAAATCCCATGGATGTGAAGTCATAAAACGAATTCTTGGTATATCTTTTTTTGCAATATCTTCTAATAGATCACCTAAGTTATAATCATCATATAAGTCTTTTCCATAAGCATTAACATTTTGTCCTAATAAAGTTACCTCCTTATAGCCATCAGTAATTAAATCATCAATTTCCCTTAAAATGTCTTCCTTTGCCCGACTTCTTTCCCTACCGCGTGTATAGGGAACAATACAATAGGTACAAAATTTATTACAACCATAAATAATATTTACATAAGCCTTAAATGGACTAACTCTTACTACCGGTAATCCTTCATATAAATCACCTTCTCGAGAAAAAACTTCTATTTGTTGGACATTTTTTTCTATTGACTCATCAATAACATTAGGAAGCTGATATAAATTATGAGTTCCTAAAACAAAGTTAACAAATTTGTAGTCTTTTAACATTTCATCCACAACAGTTGCTTCTTGAGCCATGCAGCCACATACACCAATAATAAGATTTTTCTTTTCTTGCTTTAAATGCTTTAATCTTCCAAGCATACCAAAAGCCTTATTATGTGCATTTTCACGAATACTACAGGTATTTAAAAGTACCAAATCCGCATTTAAATAAGAATCTGCTAAAGTAAATCCTAATTCTTCTAATAATGCTGCAATAGTTTCACTATCATGCTCATTCATTTGACAACCATAAGTTTTAATAAAATATTTTTTTCCTTTATATTTATTTTTCAATTTATTATCAATTTGAAAAAAAACTCGTTTATATTCCCTTTTATCTCGAGTTCTAGCATCCTTATAATTAGGCAAATGCATAATATCACCCCGCCTCCTATATATGATAACCCAAAAAAAAGAATAACTCAAGACAAGAAATTATTCTTTTACTTTTTTATAGAAATCTACTAAATTCACTTTACTGAACAATCGATTCCAATAAAAATAAACGATTATTCATAATATCATTTTTAATTGCTTCCATGTTTTTACGAATAGTCTCAACTAACTCTTTTACTTTAATATCAAGATTTTTCTTTTCCAAGTTTGAAACAATAATAGTTAAATTCATAATCTTTGAATATTTACCATAAAGTTTATTTTTTAAAGTAACATTTAACAAATTTTTAAAAGAAAGAATATCTATATTATCAAATCTTTTATCTTCCAATATTTTAAAAGCAGTTGATAGATAATGATTAGAAAGAGCAATATCCATAGCTGTTTCACCCCTATTATTTTTAATATTAGGCAAATAATTTTTCTTTTTAGTTAATTGTTCCATAACTTTAATGGCCATCGCAGAGTCATCATGTGCTAAAATATGCCCAAATGTATTTCCATCAATATTTTTATGATTAACATCCCAATTTTTCTTTTTCATAATTTCCATAACAAAATCATACTGCTTAGCTTTTAACAAGCGAATAACTACATCATTACCAACACAATCAACCACATTAACATTAATCTCATTATTAAGGACAAGCCTTACTACTTCTTCATATTCACTTCGTTTAAATAAAGAATTTACCAAATCTTGATTTTCTACACATGTTATCATATTTTTTCTCATAAAACACCTCTTTACACGTGACAGTTAAATATTCTAACAGGGCAAAATAAAAGTGTCAAATGACTAATTACCAATAACATAAAAAATTCTTATTACTTGATTTTTATTAAAATACAAACAAAAAAAGAGAAAGTCAAGAAAACTTTTCTTTTTTTTTCAATTTAGAAATAAATAATTTATATAAAAACCAATCTATGATTTAGTTAATTACAAATAAAACAATAGATTTCTATTACAAAACATTAAGAATATAAGATCACTAAATAGAAAATAACACAATCAACAACGCAATCTATATTATGATAATCATAAAAACACCCA
Organism: uncultured Erysipelotrichaceae bacterium; assembly: GCA_902783315.1. Lineage (GTDB taxonomy): Bacteria > Bacillota_I > Bacilli_A > RF39 > UBA660 > UBA3789. The sequence goes on from CACZQK010000019.1 coordinate 39,879, forward strand.
ATTTTAGGATCTAGTTTATCCCCTAATTACTATTAAAACCACTTTTTTTAATTACATAATATTCTTCATTTTCATCAGTGTGACTATTACTCATAAATTATTCCCCTACCTAACACTATATATTACAATTTCAAATTTCAATTAAATTGCAATATCTAATATATTTTTGGGTTTAATATGAATAAAAAGTAAAAAACACAAATAATTAATGCAATAATTTGTGTTTTTTAAACAAACATATAAATAAATTAGCCTAATTTAGTTCCACAATTTGAACAAAATTTAGCACCATTAGTAGCTGTTCCACAATTTGGACAAAACTTAGCACCAGCAACAGGGGTTACTGCCTCATTAGCAGCTCCTGATTGCAAATCTTTCGCACTAACACCAGGATTTTGGAAAGCACCTTGAGCAGTGCCACCAACCATTCCTCCACTAGCCATGTTCATCATTCCAACTCCCATTAAGCCAGCAGCTGCTCCATTAGCATTGTTTGCAGCATCTTGAACAGCTCTTCCATAAGAACCAACAAGTGTTCCTTGTTGCATATAGCTATTTGAAGAAAGTTCATAATTATCAATCTTCTTCTCAGATTCATCATCTAATGTTACAGATTCAACCACAAAACCTTCCAAGCTCATACCACGATCACGAATTGGCTGGTCAAAAACTTTTTCATCCATTACTTTTTTAATCTCAGCAGTTGCACTAGGTAATTCAAGTACAGGAATTTTATGTACACTATTTCCCATCTCGTTTAAGACATTTTGAAAAGCGCCAATAACTTCAGATCTCATTTGATCTATAATAGTCTCTTTGCGATACTCATCAGCAGTTCCAGCAATTTTACTCATAAACAAAGCTGGATTATTAATAGTAAATGTATATTTACCAAAACATTTAACTTCTACTCGCAATGGTGTCATTTCTCCAGTCATTTGATTTGGAATAGGATGAGACCAATCCTGAAAAGGAATTGGAGCAGGAGTACCAAATTTATTATCAATAATTTCTTTTCCATTAATATAAAAAACTGCCTGCTCTTTACTAGTCCCTCCTCCATACGTAAAACGAGTCCACATTTCTTTAAAAACATCTCCAAATTGTCCTGCAAAAAAAGAAGGTGAAGTGGATTGATCAAACGTAAAAATTCCATCCTCAGCAGTAGCATCTAAAATTTGCCCATTTTGAAATATAACAGCAATTTGACCAGGTGCAACTTGAATTGCACTATCCTTACTAATAATACCATTAGGAGTAGTGACTTTCTTCATTAAAATATCATTTCCTAAATCATCACATTTAATGTACTCTTTCCATTGATCATGTAAAGTGCCACCAACAGCACCAACTACAGCTTTAACTAAACCCATAAAAATCTCCTTATCTAAATAAATTATTAATTCTATTATACATCAGTTTTTATCCATTTGAAAGATTATTTTTTATCTTCAACAATAGAATCACAAAAAAGATCTTTTTCCAATTTAACCTTTAATGTGGAATTATCAATATTATTTAACAACCCACTTTTATAAGAAACCTTATTATATCTATTCAAACGATACACAAAAAACATAGTTAAAATAAAAGACATAGTTGTAGATAAAATAATAATTTCTATCCAAGGAATAACTTTAATAATCTTACCATTACTACTAACTCGATAGTCACCATTACGATTAAGATTAAAAAAACCATCTAATATTTTTATATAAGTATTAGTAGCAGAATAGTATTTAGCTTCCTTAATATCAGAATAAATATACTTTAATATATCATGAATTCTATCATCTGTATAAATAGTAAACACCTTACCAGTCTCATCACCACTATTTCCCATAAAAATTTCAGGGGTACCGTCAATAACACATATAACAAAAACAATTCCATCTTCTTTAAAATCATTATAATCATAGAAATGATAAGCATAATCTTGAACTAAATAGCCATTAGTATTATTTGTAGTAACAATAGCAACATCAATAGCACTTGTATTGATAAATGCATTTACTTGCTTGTAAAGCTTTTTTTCTTCTTCATCAGTATACAAATCAGCATAATCATATATCTTTTCACTAGAATCAACGGCAGGTGTCTGCAATATTTCTTGAATATTACTCTCATCCACAACAATATTTTTAGGAGTTAAAGGAGCATCGATTGTTCTAGTATAAGTATTAATACTAGCAAAAGAATTACTTGGAAAAAGTAAAAACAAAAAAACCAAAAAAACAAAATATCGCTTATATCTCATAAAAACCTCCTCCTACAAAAAATATGCTATTAAAAATGAAAGTAAAAATATTATACTAAAAGAGAAAATAGCAAAAAGAACAGTTTCAACAATTCCCATAGGAATATCAAAATAAAATTTTCCATTTTGACCATTCATAATAAATTGGTATATTTTATTTTTATATTTTACATTTAATAAATAAACAGGAACAAATAACTCTTTTGTATCAGCAAAAGTAATAGTCGTTTTGTCTGTTTTCAGTTTTTTTAAAGGATGTGGAATATTTTGCCGAGCAACAGCCATAGTTTGCTTAGATATTTTTTCACGAGCCTTCTCAGAAACAGTAGCTACCGACATATTATCAACTAAATAAAAGGATTGAGACTTACCAGAAAAATCAATCTTTTCCAAATGACTAAAATCATAATTACATATGGTTTGAAAAATTTTATCATCAATTTTTGAATTAATGTTTAATAAAACATCACAATAATCAAAATGAATAGTTTCAAAAACAGTATAACGCTTTGTTTCCATTACATTATAAGAATTTTTTCCACGCTCACCCCCTAAGAAATAAAGCTCCCCTTTTTGATTAACATTCGATAAAAAGCAAGGCAAATAAACATCTTTTACCAACCACATAACTTTCTTTTTTTTGAATTGGATAGGAACAAGAGGATTCCAAAAGACTTTTCTTTTATACATTCGAATAAAGTCTTTAGTTAATTTATTAAAGGGAACAAGATAAGAATTTTTAAAATTAGTATAAGAGTCTTCAACAATCCCATTCTCACAACAAATTATACAATTATCAATATTCTGCTTAGCAAAGGAATAAAAAGTACTGCCACAACGACTACAATTATATTGAAATGCAGAACTATTTAACCCTTTCGCTAATTCTGGACTGTTCTCAACAGACTCATCTTTATATAAAGAGTCTTCATCATAAAGCATAAAATCACTCCTTCTAGCATAATTAAATTATATCAAACAAATTCACAGAGAACAATGAAAAAAGTAGAATATAAAAAATTCTACTTGTCATAATCACACATTTTATTTTTTTGGTTCTATACTTGTCTTTCCACCCATATAAGATTGTAATACTTTCGGTATCTTAATTGAACCATCTTCTTGATAATTATTTTCAATCAAAGCAATCAATCCTCTAGGAGTCGCCACAACTGTATTATTTAAAGTATGCAAATAATAAGTTCCTTTTTCGCCTTTTGCACGAATTCCTAATCGTCTAGCCTGTGCATCTCCCAAAGTACTACAACTTCCTACTTCAAAATATTTTTTCTGTCTTGGACTCCATGCCTCTATATCACAAGATTTTACTTTTAAATCCGCTAAATCCCCACTACAACATTCTAATTGACGAACTGGAATATCAAAATTACGGAAAATATCAACAGTTAATTTCCACATTTTTTCATACCATTTCATAGAATCCTCTGGTTCACAAATAACAATCATTTCTTGTTTTTCAAATTGATGAACACGGTATAAACCTCGTTCTTCTAAGCCATGAGAGCCACCTTCTTTTCGAAAACATGGAGAATAGCTTGTCATATGAATAGGTAACTCTTCCTTTTTAATAATCTGATCTTTAAACTTTCCAATCATAGAATGCTCACTAGTTCCAATTAAATACAAATCTTCTCCCTCAATTTTGTACATCATAGCTTGCATTTCTGGAAATGACATAACACCAGTGACAACATCACTATGAATCATAAAAGGTGGGATTGCATAAGTAAATCCTGCATCAATCATAAAATCTCTTGCATAAGCAATCATAGCCTCATGTAACCGAGCTATATCACCTAACAAATAATAAAAGCCTTGTCCACTTGTTCTACCCGCAGAATCTTTATCAATTCCCCCAACTTTCTCAAGAATATCAGCATGATAAGGAATTTCATATGAAGGAACTACTGGATCTCCAAATCTTTGAACTTCCACATTTTCTGTATCATCATGACCAATAGGAACAGATGAATCAATAATTTGCGGAATAACCATCATTTTTTCACGGATATTGATGGTTAGGCAATCTTGCTCCTTTTCCAAATCTGCTATTTCATTTGACATCTTACTAATATCTTCTTTTATTTTATTAGCATCTTCCTTCTTACCATCCTTCATAAGCTTACCAATTTCACCACTAAGCCTATTCTTATCGGCTTTCAATCCATCAGCCTTAACTTGTACTTCACGTACCCTCTTATCAAGTTCAAAAACCTCATCTACTAAAGGAAGTTTTTCATCTTGAAATTTCTTTTTAATATTTTCTTTTACTAAATCCTTATTTTCTCTTATTAATTTAATATCTATCATACTTTTTCTCCTTTTCCTATTGAAATATTAAAATCTAATTTATTAAAAATATTTTGATATAATAATTTGTCAATTTCTAAATCAGTAAATCTTTTTTTTAAAAGATTTGTCATTTCTTTCTTAATACTAGAATAATCAAATATCATATCCCCAAAATTTTCATCAAACAATGCCTTATAAAATTCCATATCATCGGATGATACACATACATGATCAATTCCAAGTAAGGAAACAGCCCGTGTAATATGTTCCAAATAAGCATCTTTTAAATTCTCATGATTATCAGAGTCTCTAGTAAAAACACTATAAGCAACAATCCCTAAAAGGCCTCCAACACTGCCTAGCGCTTTAATTTGGTCATCATCTAAATTTCTCTCATGATGACATATTTCATAACAATTTGAATGGCTAGCAATCACCTTAACCTCTTTCCCCAAGCTTTGTTGTTCTCTAATCAAATCAATTGTATCATAAAATGTCTTTTTATTCATATGACTTAAATCTAATGAAATTCCTAAATCAATGGCCTTTATTAAAAATTCTTTTCCCAAATCAGTAAGCCCATAATCACCTCGATTACCAGAACCATACTTATTAGGACAATTCCACACAAGCAAAATATTACGAAGACCTAAATCATATAATCTTTCAAGTTCAGAAATATCATTAATATAATCACAACCTTCAATACTAAAGACAACCTTTTCGTTTGGAAGATATTTTTGAAACATTTCGATAGACCTTTGAAACATCTCAATAACATCAAAATTTCTACTACCAAGTTCTCTCTCCATTTCATCTAAGCTCATATAATAAAGATTTGCTATCAGCCCCGAGACATTTCCATCATGAAAATTCTTAATCCATTTATCCAAAAAAGAATAATCATTTTTTTTATAACAATAATACATAATTGACAACAAATCATGATGTAAATCAATCACAAAATCATCTCCTCAAGTAATATAAAAATGAAAAAAAGGCAGTACAAGGAGTGCATAATAATACACGGTACCATCCTTTTTTTTACTTAATTAAATAACGGCATTAACCGGGATTTCTCCATCTATAGAGTAGATAAATAAGCATTTAATAGTGTTTTCACCAACCACACATTCTCTAAAATTAAATAATCTTATTATTAGTTCTAATCATCGACTTATTGATATTATAATCAAAATAATCGTTTTTTTCAAGAAAAAACAGTAAATATTATAACTCTCTCTATTTTCTTTAAATAATAGACAAAGCTTTTATACTAAACTTTATAACCAACTTATTTCTAACGAATTTGGCAAGAACCGTTAAAAGAAGTATCTATAGAATGAAAATCCATATTGATAACAGAATCAGTAGTAATAGAATCAATAGAAGTCTCAGGTATTCCTTTTTCTAAATCACCAACACTCACAAAGTATTGATAAGTACCATTATTATATTCTACTTTAACATACCCACTAATTACTTCTCTAGAATAATAAAGGGGTAAGTAAACATAATTTCCTAAGTCAGGATAAGAAAAATAATATATACCTGCATTAGAAAAAGCATCTTTTCCACATTCAAAATTTCCTTTCACAATAGCTTTTTCAGTTTTAGAAACGATTCTTTTTGCAGCATAAACATAATAATAAGAAGGAAATGAACTAATTTTCTTTTTTATCTCATCAAAATGGAAAAAGGCAACAATAGCAAATGAACCAAATAAAAAAATAGAAACAACTGTTAAAAATATTTTTTTATATTTATATTCTCTTTCTAAAAATGTAGTATCATCTAAAGAAGAAGTAAATGCATGTCCTTCATAAAAACGATTTCCATAACCTATGAATAAAAGATAAACAAATGATAATAAAGCCGTTAAAATGCCATTATAGCGAAAACTTTTCCCTAAATGATAAAGAAGAAGAAGAAAAATAATTTGACCAACAATAGGAACAAAAAGCAAAACTCCAATCCAAGACTTATGAAAAACAATATCCGACAACACCATACCATTATAAACAGGAATTAAAGCAGACCACCAAAGTTTATTACATTTCATAAAGATTAATTCAATGGCATAAATATATAAGAATAAGATTGAAATTATGATAGCAAAAACAGAAAAAACAAAAGTTGAATTATTAAAAAAGCAAAAGATGAGAGATACAACATATGCTAAAAGAGTGGCAAAAAAGCAAATCTTTTTACTCCCTGTACTATTTCCAATACTTGTTTGAACAGCCGTATCATTATTTTGAACAGCAAATTTTCCTGATCCAACTTGATAAGTTCCTTTTTCTTCAATCGAAATAAAAGGTCTCATTTCTTTATTAGCATCGTGATTATAATTCAAATTACCACATTTCATACAATAACGAGAATTATCATTCATTTCTGCTCCACATCTAGAACAATATATTACATTTTTTTCTTCATTCATCTATTATCACCATCTTATCAACTATATCTATTTTATCATAGAAAATAGTTCATGATTCAAAAAAATAAAAAAGAAGCATTATTTTGCCTCTATAATTAACTTTATAGCCGTTCTTTCTTCTCCAGCAATTGATATATCTTGAAATGCAGGAATACAAACTAAATTTTTTCCAGAAGGAGCAACAAATCCCCTAGCAATAGCAATAGCTTTAATAGCTTGATTAAGAGCACCAGCACCCACCGCTTGAACTTCAACTACACCTTTCTCTCGAAATACATTAGCTAATGCTCCTGCTACACTATTTGGGTTTGATTTACTACTAACTTTTAATATTTCCATAATTTCCTCACTTTCATAATTAATAATATGAACAAATTATAAAAATATGTAATAAAACCTTTGAAAACAAAAATAAAAAGTAAATAGCATTAATTATTACTATCTACAATTTTACGAACAACTTTAAATAATCTTTTATATCCATCTTGATTTAAATGAACTCCATCATCTGTATACTTTTCATTCAACTTATCGTTAACACTAAGTTCAGAAAAAACATCAAAATAATGTACATGAACATCATCACAAATAATCTTCAACTCCTGATTAAACTTTATCAAATCTTTATTATCCTTTTCTAAAAACATATCATCTGGATAGCCATCCACATCTTTATTAATAGGGAAAAAAGACTCTACATATATTTCTGCATAAGGACGATTTTCTTTCGTTTGAGTTATAATATCCCGAATATTTCTTAAAATATCAGAATCACTCTTTCCATCTAAATAATCTGCTATTCCTAATTCAAAAAAAACAACTGAAGGATTATAATCATAGATGTTTTTTTTCATAGAGTCTAAAATATCATCAGTAAAAAGCTCTCTTTTACTATTTTTTACATATGGAAAAGACCCCCCCAATTCATCTAAAGAAAAATCATCAGTATGATATCCACCTATAAACAAGCAATTAGTATCAATTATATTATCTTTTTTAACATTACTATCTTTCTTTTCTACAACACCTTTTTTATTATTATTACCCTTGTCAACAAAAAAACGATTATTAAAAAGAAAGACAAAAACCAACGCAAATAAAGACACAAAACCCAAAAAATAAAAAGTATTTCGAAACCTTCTAATAGTAGAAACATTAACTCTCTTCTTTTTACTATTCTTTTTCTCTAGTTTTGCTTCTTTAGTTAAATTATTTTGTCTTCTTCCCTCCAAAAAACTAGTGTCCAAAGACTCAAAATCATTTAATCTATCCTTATCAATGCGGATTCTTGTTGTATTTTCAAGGAGATTCCTATCTTTAAAAAGAGATTCCTTTTTGCCACCATTTCGATTATTGTTTCTCATTGAATTATGATTACGATTATAACTAGGATTATGTCTATTTTTCACACCATTACCATAAGGCCTTTTTCTTCCCATACTACCAACCTTCCTACGAAAAATATTATACCAAAAAAAAAGAAAAATGGAAATTTTTATTTCCACAAATAAAAAGAAAGAATTAAAAACTACCAAATAACACCCCTTTTATAGAATCAAAAAACAATTCTAAAAAGGAAAGTTTTCGAACATCTTCACTACTAATAAGTGAAGCACTTGAAATAACTTTATTTCCATTTTTAGCTTGAATAATCCCCAATACATCACCCTTCTTAATAGGAAAAGACAATTTTCTTAGTTTTACATTATAAGTATACATATTTTTTTTATTTGGAGACTCAATAACATTTAAATCATCTTTTAAAATATAAAATATTCTTTTAGGGTCAGTTTTAGAAAAAGAAACATTTTTTACAATACTACCCTTTTTTTTCAAAGTCTTCATCTTAATACTTTGAAATCCATAATCAAGTAAACTCATAGTTTCTTGATTGCGAACTTTACTATTTTTTTCGCCCAAAGTAATAGCAATAAGCCGCAAATTGCCCCTCTGTACTGTAGCAGCCAAGCAATAACCAGCATCATCAGTATGTCCTGTTTTTAGTCCATCAGCCCCTTCATATTGACTAACCAATTTATTAGTATTAACAAGCCAAAATTTTCGTTCAGTATCTTTACGAAGATAATCTTCATAAATAGATGAGAATCGAAGAATTTCTGGATATTTCATCAACAATTCACGAGCAATAACTGCCATATCATAACTACTAGAATAATGATTTTCTTCATCAAGTCCAGTACAATTTTGAAAGTGAGTATGTTTTAGTCCTAGTTTTTTTACTTTCTGATTCATTCTTTCAACAAATTTTTCTTCTGTTCCACTAATATACTCAGCCATAGCTACTGTAGCATCGTTTCCACTCGCAACACTGATTCCTTTCATTAAATCTTCAACGCTCATTTTTTCACCAGTTTCCAAATAAATTTGACTTCCACCCATAGAACTAGCATTTTGACTAACTGTAACAATATCATCCCATTTAATTTTTTTAGATCGAATTTCTTCCAAAATAATAATTTGAGCAACCATCTTTGTCATAGAGGCAACACTAACCTCTTTATCTTTTTCTTTTTCAAAAACAACTTTACCAGTACTAAATTCCATTAATAGTCCACTTTCTGCATTTGGAAGAAAATCCTCTGCAAATACGGAATATGGAAGCAGTAAAAGAAAAAGAAATATTCCTATTTTTCTCATAAATCCTCCTATCATTTTTTATGTAAATCATAGAAAAATTATTCATAAAATAAGAATTTAATGCTATGATAAATTAGGTGATAAAATGAAAAATAGAAAAAAAAGAAAATTAAAAATAAAAAATATAATAATAGTTTTAATAGTCTTTTTAACATTAGGACTCACAATGCAAGCAATTGTAAAAAGCAATCCCAAAAAGCAAAAAGAAGAAAAAAACGAAGTAAAAACAAAAAAAAAGGCATTAACAGAACAAGAGGAAAAATACAAAGAATTAAACAACATTAATAAGAAACTAGATTATTTTAAAGATGATTATTTAGAAAGATATTTAAAATATAAGAAAAATAACCAAAACCTTACAGATGAACAAATTATTAAAAATGTAAATATGAATTTAGATTTAGAAAAGTATGAACAAAAACAACCAGCAAAATACCTAAATACAGAAAAAATATTAGTAAATAAATATTACTATTTAGAACCTGACTATGTTCCAGAAAACCTCGAACCAATAGATAGTCAATATGCAAATAGTAACATGAAAATGGTAAAAATAGCAAAAGAAGCTTTTGAAAAACTTGCTACTGCAGCAAAAAAAGAGAACTTAAATATCATTGCTATGTCCACTTATAGAAGCTACGATTATCAAACAAAATTATATGATAGATATGTTCAACAAGACGGGAAAGAAAATGCCGATACTTATTCTGGAAGACCAGGACACTCTGAACATCAAACAGGTCTAGCCGCTGATGTTTACAACAAAATAGAACCCTATACAAATTTTGAAAAAACTAAAGAATTTGAATGGATGCAAGAACATGCCCATGAATATGGCTTTATTTTAAGATTTCCAAAAGATAAAGTTGATGAAACAGGATATCAATTTGAATCATGGCACTATAGATATGTAGGGCTTGAAACTGCTAAATACATAAAAGAACAGAATATTTCGTTTGAAGAATATTATGCAACTATAATAGACAAATAAAAATATGGATTAACCATATTTTTTCTTTAAAAAACAATACAAATGATAAAAACCTGTAAACACTAACCAAAAAAGTAATATAAAATTACTAATTTGTACAAAACATAAAATCGTATTATTTTGATATAACTTAGCAATATCTATCAAATCTACTCCATCATAAGCCGCTAAAGCAACAAAGGACATAAATAGAAAATATAAAATGCTAAAAAAGAAATAATTAAATATTTTCTTAAATAATGTCATTTTCTTACTAAACAGAGTCCATAAAATCATAGTCGTTACAAAAACAATAATAAAAAAATAAATAACTGTAGATGGAAAATAGACGTAATTCATAATAGCCTTTACAAAAGAATGAACACAAGTTTTTACATATGTTGTATAGCTAATTAATATTCCAATCAAAAAGCCAATATAAACACCAATAGCTAATCTTTCAACAAAATGATTTTTACGCTTTAAATTAACAGTTAAAATAATAAATAATAAAAGGCTTAACATGAATATCTCGATAGAAAGAAAAGAAGAAAATACATATTGAAAAATAACACCCAATTTTTCTAAAAAAGACAAATCCATGTAATCACCCTCTCTAGCCAACTAGTTCAGAAATATAAACAGTTTGGGTATAATCATTGTTTTTTGTACAAGTAACCATTGTCAAAGTCGTTCTAAACTTATTCCTTTGAATAGAAACTATACCATTTTTTTCAACCTCATAGATATTTACAAGTTGATATTCATATCTCCTACCACCATAAGTAACATAAATCATATCGCCTACATTTAAACGATACAAATAAGCAAAATAAGAAATATAGGCATCACCAGAATGCGCCATTAAAATTAAATTTCCATTTTCAACATCTGGTAATGTAGAACCTTGTACCATTGTAACATTATACTGAATATTATTATATTTTGAACCAACGTTATAAAAACCCCTCTTTAAACCAATTCGTGGTATTTCTAAAACTGCCAAATATTTACTATAATCAACAACATAACTATTATTATTAGTTTCATTATCTACATTTTCAACAATAGGAACATCTTCAACTGTATCAGTAACAGCATTTTCATCAGAATAATCATCCATCATAGCAATTCGCATATCTGAATAAACTTCATCACGTAGACGGATAATTTCATTCCATGAAAGAGAAATAATTCCCATAAAAATAAGGAAAGAGCCAATCAATAATATATGGCTCTTTTTAATTTTATTGTTGCTTACTCTTAACCGGTTTTGCATTTGCATAAACAATGCCGACACCACATAATAGTATAATTAAACCAATAAAGTAAATTGTTTGAGCA
>CACZQK010000020.1 GCA_902783315.1 uncultured Erysipelotrichaceae bacterium
GTAGATTCTAATTGGCAAATAGAAATAATTAGTGTAACAGAGTCTGATATAGTAGGAGATGCCAAAGATAAAGTGGCTCCATCTTATACTGGAACAACTGCAAAATTTAAGGTAAGTTTAATTAATCCAACGGATTCCATTACTTATAATATAAAAATAAAGAATTTAGGAACATTAGATGCAAGAATAAAGAAGTTAAATATAGATATAGGTGAAAGTGATGCGATTATATATGATGTTAACCTAGTTAAAAATGATGGTACAACAGTAAATCTTGCATCAAATAATGAAATAAACCAAACTAATATAAATAATACTAAAAATACAACTCTATCTCCAAATGAGGAACAAACAGTAAAACTAAAAGTAACCTTTAAAGAAGGATATATCGGACAACCAGATGAAAACAACAGTTCCAATACAATAAAAATGACAATAGATTATGTTCAAAATTTTAAAGATAGTAATGGGGAGCAAATATTACCATCAGATGAAAGAGCATACTCTATAGGAGATAAAGTAACGTTCGCAGGGAGCGACTGGTATGTAATAGAAGATTCACCCGATACAAAAGATTATGTAGTATTGCTAAAAAATTATCCATTAACAGTAGATGAAGTATATAATTATGGGCAAGGACATATAAACAGATTCACAGAAGCTAAAATAGGTGAAGTAACAGATACAAGTGGATATGGTGGAATAGTTTATCATAGTAGTGAGACTTGTGGGTATATTAATGGTAAATGGAATGTACCTAATTGTAAAATTTCATATGATATAGCTGATATTAAATATGTAGTCGATAATTATGGCCATGCAATAAATTCAAATAATTATTTAAAAAATATTAATGGATATAGCATAAGATTGATAACATTAGAAGAATTACAAACTAATTTAGGCTATACAAATGGATTGTTAATTAATGATAATTTGAATGTTCCAAATTTTGTTCATAATTATAATTACTGGACAATGAGTTATTTTAATTCTGGTACAACTTACGTAGTACATAATCAAGGAAATATTGCACCCAGAAATATGAATAGTTCTTATGATCCTACAATTAGACCTGTAATAAATCTATATAAAACTGCTATTGAATAAAAGATATATTTAATAGTTTTTAAATAAAAATATTAGTTAGAGTGTAAAAAACTAATATTTTTTTTTGCATACAAAATCTTTCAAATATCGACATGGTGTTTTGTTATTATATAAAACATTATTTCTACTTTATTAGAAAAATATTTGAAAGAGGAGATGATGAAAATGAATGAATTAGAAATTAAAAATACTATATTTGATAGCATTAAACATGTGGATGAAAAAGGATGCGAATATTGGAGTGCTAGAGAACTTCAAAAAGTATTAGAATATAAAGAATGGAGAAAGCTTAACGGTGTAATACAAAGGGCAAAAGTATCTTGTATGAATAGTAATAATAATGTTTTGGACCATTTTGTCGGAGCCGACAAAATGGTTAGAACAGGAGATTCAATGCGTAAAATATTGGATTATAAGTTGTCCCGCTATGCATGTTACTTAATTGCACAAAATGGAGATAGTAGAAAAAGTGTAATTGCACTTGCTCAAACTTATTTTGCTATTCAAACTAGGAAGCAAGAATTAAGTGGGATAGATTATTCTATGCTTTCGGAAGACGAGAAAAGATTGTATCAAAGAAACTTAACTAAGAAAGGTAACTATTCTCTAAATCAAACTGCTAAAAAAGCTGGAGTAAAGAATTTTGATAAGTTTACAAACTTTGGTTATAAAGGTTTATATGGTGGAGAAACTGCTAATGATATAGCAAAAAGAAAAGGTCTAAGATATAGAGAAGAAATTTTAGATAATATGGGAAGTAGTGAATTAATCATGAATCTATTTAGAATAGATCAAACTGAAACAAAATTAAGAAATGATAATGTGAAAAGTGAAGGTAAAGCTAATATAACACATTATAATATGGGAAAAAAAATTAGAAATTTTATTAAAGAACAAGGTGGAACTATGCCTGAAGATTTACCAACTCCAGATAAAAGTTTAAAAGAGTTAGAAAAAGAGAGTAAAAGACTAATTACAAATAATAATAGGAGGGATTTTTGATGAATGAATTAGAAATTAAAAATACAATATTTGATAGTATTAAACATATTGATGAAGAAGGTAGAGAATATTGGAGTGCTAGAGAACTTCAAAAAGTATTAGAATATAAAGAATGGAGAAAATTTGAGAACGTTATAGCTAATGCAAAAGATGCGCGCAATGGTAGTAATTATAGTATTATGAATCATTTTGTCTTTAAAGACAAAATGATAAATATTGCAAAAGGTGCAAAAAGAAAAATACAAGATTATAAATTATTAAGATATGCTTGTTATCTTATTGCACAAAATGGAGATTCTAGAAAGAAAGTAATTTCTCTTGCTCAAACATATTTTGCGATTCAAACAAGAAAGCAACTATGGTGATAAAATCACATTAAAAGCAGCAGATTTTATGAAAAATAATTATCCAAATATTAAAGGTTTTACTAAAAGAAATATAGA
>CACZQK010000021.1 GCA_902783315.1 uncultured Erysipelotrichaceae bacterium
CATCTACTCCTTCTAGAATAAAATTAATTTAATTATAAATCTTATTTTTTAGGAGAAAAATCTCCACACATTTTCTACACTAACCTCAAAAAGTAATACTGCTAAATCTTTTTCTTGATTTATAAGGAAAAAAGTGGTATAATGAAAACGTTTAAAAAAAGGGAGTGTTTTGATGGAAGAAATTAATTTAAAAGAGTTGTTTGATTATTTTAAAAGTAAATTAAAATGGGTCATGATAACAGTATTTGCTTTTATGATCATTGGAAACATTTATACAATTGCCACAAGAGTTCCTATGTATAAAAGTGATACTACAATTGTTTTAGTAAGTGAAAATGACAAAGAATATAACACAAACGAATTACAATTAAATAAGAACTTAGTAGGTACTTATTCTGAGATTATTAAATCACGAAAAGTACTAGAACCGGTTATTGAGAATTTAAGATTAAAATATACTTACGGAGAATTAAAATCAAATATAAGTGTAACATCTGTAACCAATACAGAAATTATTCGTATTACAGTAAATGATAAAAAAGCAGAAAAAGCTACAAGAATAGCAAACGAAATAGCCGATGTATTTACTAAAGAAGTTCAAAAAATTTATAAATTAAATAACGTATCAGTAGTAGATAAAGCAGTAAGTAATCCTAATCCATATAATGTAAATTTTGTAAAAGATAATCTAATTTATATAGCTTTAGGATTAATTATATCATGCGGAATAATCTTTATTAAATTCTATTTTGATACAACAATCAAAACAAGTGAAGAAATAGAAAATAAATTAGGTTTAACAATACTAGGTATTGTTCCTAAAGTAGAAAGGGAGTAGGCTATATGAGAAAGAATGATTTAATAATAACAAGAAATCCAAAATCATTATTTGCAGAATCTATTAGAAGTATTCGTACAAATTTAGCATTTACTTCTTTAGACAAAGATGTAAAAATTATCATGAATACCTCACCAGAAGCCGGAGATGGAAAAAGCTTTATTACCGCAAATTTAGCAGTTGCCTATGCCCAAGAAGGTAAAAAAGTTTTACTAATTGATGCTGATTTAAGAAGAGGTAGACAACACGAAATATTTGAAATAATGAATGTAACAAGCGGTGGATATTCAAACTTAGTATTAAACTATAAAGAAAATATTACTTTAAGCAAATATATTTTCCCAACAAAAGATAAAAATATTGACTTATTACCAACAGGACCAATGCCACCAAATCCAGTAGAACTTTTAGGTAGTGAAAACAACAAAAAACTATTAGAAAGATTAAAGAAAAAATATGATTTAATCATCATGGACTGTGCACCAATTATTGGACTTTCAGATTCTTTAATTTTAGCTAAATTAGCAGATATTAACCTAATAACAATATCCGTTAAGAAAACAAGAATGGAAAATTTAGAAAGAGTAAAAAAATTATTTGATCAATCAGGAATAAAAATTAGTGGGGTTATTATGAATAAAGCACAAATGACAGGAAATGGATACTATAGTTACTATTACTCAAATAGTTACTATGGTGATAATGATAAGAAGTAATGAAAGATTTACATTCTCATATACTATATGGGATAGATGATGGTAGTAAATCAATAGATGAATCTATTGCTTTACTAAAAAAATTAGAAGAATCTGGAATTACAGATTTAATGTTAACTCCACATTACATAGAAAATAGTAAATATAATATCAATAATAATGATAAAGAAACGATATTTCAGAAATTAAAAGCAAAAGCTAAAAAAGAAAAAATAAATATCAGACTATATTTAGGAAATGAAGTCTATATTACTTCAAATTTCATAAAATTATTAAAACAAGAAGAAATAAAAACTTTAAACGGAAGTAAATATTTATTATTAGAATTTCCAATGAGTCAAATTTATAATAATACTTTAGAAATAATTAATGAATTAGTAAGAAGAGGATATGTACCAGTTTTAGCTCATCCAGAAAGATATAAAGAATTCCAAAAACATCCAGATGTTGTAGATGAATATTTAAGATCAGGAGTACTATTACAAGGAAACTTTACATCATTATTTGGAAAATATGGAAAAGAAGCCGAAAAAACATTAAAATACTTTATAAAGAATAAATGGATTACATTCTTAGGTAGTGATGTACATCATGATGTAAAATTTAATGAAAAGAAATTAAGAAGAAAATTATTAAAAATAACAAAAAACAAAGAATATATAGAAGACTTATTAAATAAAAACTTTAATAAAGTAATAGAAAATAAAGATTTAGGAATATTGAGATAATAAAAAGAGGTATCAGGGGAATGGAAAATAGTATAAAAACTTGTGAAGTTTCATTAACTCAAGAAGAAGCTAATACGCTTGCATCTGGAATTTTTCAAATATTGGATTATATGTGTCGCAAAGCCATATCGGATTACTATTGTGAAGATTACATCAATGATCCTATTAGGATAAAATCAATCAATAATTTATATCATACTTTAAGTGGAAAGAACCCTGAGTTTGTAGAAAGTGAAGAATTAGAAAAATTAGAGACTGCCTTTTATGCAAGCCTTAATCAATGCATTATAAGATCCTATAACGAAACAGAAAAAATTATAACAATGCAACTGCAAATTAATATAGACAACAAACCAACGACACTATTTTTAAATCGAGAAGAGGAATTTTGGGTAAAATATGCAATAGATGCTCTTAGACCTTATACCCAGGTAGATATAGCAGCTATGGGTATAAAAATAAATGCCCATGTTATGGAGATTGCTAAAAGAGTATCTGAAAAAATGCCTAAGCCAGTTGATGTAGGTTGTTATAATGGTGAAAACGGACCAATATTCATAAGAAAGTAATAAATGCTATCTTTTTCTATCGTTTTTTGGTTAATAAAATGATAAATATAAAAACTTAGGAATATTAAAATAATAGAAAATGGAAATATAGTATCTAAAAAAATTAAGATAGTAATAATTATCTTAATTTTTTATTATCCAATTATATTCAAATAGTATTTACTATTCTTCTTACATAGAGTCATATAAATATCTCTAGTTTTTACTTTTTTTCCAGTTCTAAAAGTATGATACATTTCAATAATATCTTCTCGATTACAAAAGTCAGTTATTTCTTTATGTAAATTAGTACCAGATATAGTATTAAAATCTTCTTCTGAAAACAAAGAAACAACTTTAGTGATCCCTTTCTTAAAAGAATCTACTTTTGAAGATTTTATTTCAAAAGTTATATCTGCATAATCTTCTTTAGCATTTCCATTACTATTTAAAACATAATTAGAAAAATCATATCCTAATAAATCACTTTCATATTTTACTAAATTATTCTTTTTACCACATCCAGTTATAATAAAAGTCACTAACAAAATAATTATAATTTCTTTAAAAGTCTTTTTCATAATCAAATCCTCTCACAGTAATTTTATAAATTAATTATAAAATAATTATGTAAAAATAAAAAGACTATAATAGAATAATATTAGAAAAATGATGTAAAAGTGGTATCTCATTAAGGAAAGAAGATATTGCAGGTGATTCAATCTATATCAAGTGGCTTGAAAGATGTGTTTCACATTTATCAAAAGAGAAGGAAGAACTAAGGACTATGGACTTACTAATTAATTTTTCTGATTTCACTAAACCGAAAAGAATGTGATAAAATTCTTAATTAAATTGGCACAGACTGTTCTAGTTGCGAAAAAAAAGGCATAAACATTATCTTTTTCTAGCGTTTTTTTTGTAATAAAATAATAAATATAATGACTTAGGAATATTAAGATAAATTAAAAACTCATCTAAAATGAGTCTTTTGTTTTGTGGGAGTTCCTTTTAGTATAGATTCTTTAATGTCATTAATATCAACAATAGTTCTTTTTAAAATATCATTAAAGCATTCACTATATTCGGTATCACAATCACTAATAGGTTCACATCTAAAAGGAGTAATAACAATTTCTCCACTTTCATCTATTACAATAGTATCATAAGGGGCTTCTTCGCAAGATGAAAAATCGTCATCACTATCCATATAAACATTATAATTAAATAAGATAAAACATAACGCTGAAGGAGCCTTAGAACTAGAAAAAAATTTTATTTCAAGATCCTCTGTAAAAAAAACACCAGGTTTATTAAAATCAGGCTGTAATTCATCAGAACAAATCTCGTCATCATCAAGCTTATAATAATATTTTGAGGTTTTTTCAGAATTAAATAATTCACTGATAGCCATTTTTAATTTTGCTACATAGTCATTATGCCCATTGCTACTCATTATAACAACACTCCTTTAATACAAATAACTAATCTAACATAAATATATCTATAAAACAACACCTAAAAAACATAAAAAACATATAAATTTATTATGACAGAATACTAGATATAAAAAATCTTTATAGCAAATCATTTAACAAATATCACAATTTGTGTTAAACTTATAAAGGTTTGTCCAAAGATAGAGACAATTACAAATATTTTACTTGAAAAATAAGGACTTTTATGTTATAATAAAGCCGCATTCTATAAAAAGGGAATCTACGGCTAGAATGGGGGAGTAATAAATGAATGATAGTGTAATAGTAGGTAGTACAAAAGATAATGTAATAAGTGATTTAACATATGATAACGTTAAAATAAAATCAAAAAAGTATATTTATAGGATTATCAAAAGATTATTTGATATAATTCTCTCATTAATTGGTTTATTATTCCTAATCCCCGTAGCCATAGTTATAAAAATAGCATATGTTTTAACAGGAGATTTTAAAAGTATTTTCTTTACGCAAAAAAGAATTGGCAAATATGGAAAAGAATTTAGATTTTATAAGTTTAGAAGTATGATACCTAATGCAGATGAAGCTTTAGAAAAGACTTTAAAAATGGATAAAGTTTTAGCAGAAGAATATCATGTTAATAAAAAGTTAAAGAATGATCCAAGAATTACTAAAATAGGAAAAATAATAAGAAAAACTTCATTAGATGAATTACCACAATTAATAAATATTTTATTAGGACAAATGTCATTTGTTGGCAATAGACCATATTTACCAAGAGAAAAAGAAGATATGGGTAATTATTTTAATGATATTGTAAAAACAAAACCAGGACTAACTGGATATTGTGCAGCAACTCTATATGTCGAAAATAGAGTCTTGAATTTATGCAGAGGGGGTGCATAAAAATGGCTTTAAGTGTTGAAATGGTCGGAACTGCTGAAAAGACGGTTGTTCAAACTACAGATTTAAAAGTAATAAAAAAAGAAGTAAAAAAAGATTTATCAGTGTTTAAAAAAATTGAAAGATACACATATTTTGGAATTAAAAGAACTTTTGATATAACTTGTGCATTAATTGGAGCAATATTTTTAATACCATTAATAGTATTAGTTAAATTAAGTTATTTAATATCAAAAGATACAAAATCAATATTTTATACTCAAACAAGAATTGGTAAAGATGGTAAAGTTTTTAAACTCTATAAATTCAGAAGTATGGTTCATAATGCTGATGAAGTTTTAAAAGAATTATTAAAAGATCCTAAATATAAGAAAGAATGGGAAGAATATCAAAAATTTGATAATGACCCAAGAATAACAAAGATGGGTAATATATTAAGAAAAACATCTCTTGATGAATTACCACAAATCCTAAATGTATTAAAAGGTGATATGTCATTTATTGGACCTAGACCTTTAGTTGTTGGAGAACTTGATAGTCATAATGGTAATCATAAAATTTATGAAAGTGTTCGCCCTGGCATCAGTGGTTGGTGGGCTTCGCACGGCAGGTCTGCTACTACTTATGAAGAACGTTTAGAATTAGAATATTACTATTGTAAGAATTGTAGTTTATGGTTAGATATTAAATGTTTCTTTGCAACAATTGCAGCAGTCTTCAAAAAAACTGGAGCAAAATAAAATACATAAATTATTGAACTGATTAGAAATAGTCAGTTCTTTTTTTATGTCCAAATGTACATAGCCACTATATTATTTTATAGTGGCTAAATTTAAAGAAAGGAGGAAAAATATGCAAGAAAGTAAGTGTAAGGTAATTGCTATTACTAATCAAAAAGGTGGAGTTGGAAAAACAACAAC
>CACZQK010000022.1 GCA_902783315.1 uncultured Erysipelotrichaceae bacterium
AAAATAATAAAGTCCCTAAAAACTGGGACTTTATCTATAAAATTAAGATTTTTACTACTTATGGGAACTTCTAATTTAATTCAATAGAATAGTTTTTTATAGGATAATAAGATAAAATACCATATATTTTGTTATATGGTAATAGAATAAATGTTTTTTATCATTTTATCTACGTTTTTATACTCTTGGTTTTATTTTTAAACTGGAACAACAATAACTATTATAATAAATACTAACGTAAATCCAGTTTTTTGATTAATTGAAGAACCATCAATATACTTATAGTAACTTCAGAATTACCAATTATTAAATTTGTATAACTTATTCTTGCACCATTTCCAATTTTACTACCACCAACATATAACAACAAACAATCATTTTCTGCAGTAAAATCAACTTTAGAATGCATAAGATAATCAAATTTCATTTTTACATCCACGAGATAGCAAAGATAAACATCATTTTGAATATATCATTGAATACAAAGAAACAGATTCATCTTCAAGAAAAAGAAAAATTAATTATATTAAAATAATATTTTAAATATACTAAACTTTATTCTTTAACAATCTATTAATAAAAAAAATGAACTTTTACTTTTTTTATCGTAAAAAAAAGAAGAAAAATTTTTATTTATATTATTAATTAATTATTTTCTTCCTTATTTTTTTAAAGATTTATTATATTACACTAATTATAAATCAACTATGTTCCCTGTATTCCACGAAAGACTAATATCACCAGATACAAGACATTTGACCGTATGTATTTTTTTATTAAATAGATCATTTTCACATATTTGTTCTGAAACTTTACTATCAATATTCCAATTAACTATAATTGGAACAACTTTTGGGATCAAATAATAATTTACAAACCCCAATGCTTCTGGATTATAAATAATTGTATAATCGTTTTTATAGTAATCAATAAGTTTTCCAAATAAATTTTCATATTCATTATCTTTCATATACATTTTTTCTGCTTCTTCTACAGCTTGAGAATTAACGGAAAAATCATCTTTATGAATTATGTTACTTAAACGAATTTCGTCACAACATAATGATATATGATCAAGCCATGTTAAGAGTTCAGCAAAATTATCATGGTTTCCTTTCCAAACATTAGTATTAACACGCATTTTTTGATTTTCAGTTGCATATTCTTTAAATACTTTTCTAATTTGTTTTAACTGTTCATATGATATAAATTCATCATCTTGATGATATGAAATGTTTATAAAATCTATTTCTGATTTTATTAAGTCAATTAAAAATTCATCATTAGTTAATTTAATACCATTGGTTGTAAATCCTACCCGGCGCAAACCACAATCAGTCTTCAAAAATTTCACAAGATCAATTAATCTTGGATAAAGAGTTGGTTCCCCACCAAGAATAACTGCCTCTTTAATTCCATATTTAACTGTTGCTTTTTTAATATTTTCTGTTGCTTTTTCATATGGTAGACTTAATGATCTATCAGTCAAAGAATTTATACAATATGGACAATTCTTTTGACAAGCATTTGTAGCAATCACTGATAAATAAAGATTATTTGAAACCATAGCATTTAAATCTTCATTTTTTTCATAAGTACACTCCCGTAGTACTTCTAAACTATTATTTTTTATTATCATTTTTATTACCTTCCTCACTTTTTATTAAAAATCTATTTTTCCCATCTTACTTTCTAACTGAAATAAGAAGTCACTTGATTCTATTATTTTTTCAATTATATTTAAATCATTGTAGAACAATCTATCATTTTCAACAAAACTAATTTTTTCTCTAATTTTTTGATAAATAAATGATGAACCATTTCCTAAATTCTTTTTTTCCTGCATATCAATGGCTTGACAAGCACACATGATTTCAATGCTTAATACTCTACGCAAATTTTTCAATATTTCTAGGCATTTTCGAGTAGAAATGCTTCCCATACTAACATGATCTTCTTGATTTGCCGATGATGGTATACTATCAACACTTGCTGGATGAGATAAAACCTTGTTTTCAGAAACAAGAGATGCAGCAGAATACTGTAATATCATCAGTCCTGAATTATAACCACTATTATTTGCTAAAAACGCCGGTAAGCCACTTAAATTATGATTTACTAATCTTTCAATTCTCCTTTCAGCAATATTACATAATTCTGATAAAGCAACACATAAGAAATCAAAAGATATAGCTAAAGGTTGACCATGAAAATTCCCACCGGATATTATTTCGTCATCTTCATAAAATATTAATGGATTATCTGTTACAGCATTTATTTCTGTACTAATTGTATCTTTAACATAATTATAAGCATCTTTTGAAGCACCATGAACTTGTGGTATACATCTAATTGAATAAGCATCTTGGGCTTTCATAGATGGATCTTTTTTAACATATTCACTTCCATTTAGTAATAAATTCATAATTTTTGCTGTTTTTATTTGACCATCCTTATTTCTTAATTCATGTATTTTAGAATTATAATTATTAATTATTCCATTTAAAGCTTCAATTGTTAAAGAAGCACTACAATCAGCTATTTTTAGCATTTTGTATGAATCATATATTATCAAAGTACCAAGGGCAGTCATATAATGAGTACCATTAATAATGGATAAAGCATCTTTTGATTTAAGACTAACTGGTTTAATGTTTCGTATCTCAAAAAATTTTTTACTATCGAATATTTTATCTTTATATATAACACTACCATATCCAATTAGTGGCAATGCTGTATGAGCAAGCGGAACCAAATCCCCACTGGCACCAAGTGATCCTTTTTGAGGCACTACAGGGGTAATATTTTCGTTTAACATCATAATATAAAACAATACAACTTCTAAACTTGTCCCTGAATATCCTTTAGCTATACTATTAACAAGTAATGTCATAGCTGCCCTTACGACTTCAATTGGATATCTATCGCCACTTCCACAAGAATGTGATAAAAGAATGTTTTGTTGATATTTGTCTTGTAATTTGTTATCAACTAGTGTATCGCAAAGATCTCCTAAGCCTGTATTAATTCCATAAAATAGATTTTCTGTTTGGTTTAAATTGTCTATGTATTCTCTACAATTATTAATTCTAGTAATTGCTTCAATAGATAATTCTACTTTATAATTATTTCTACTTACATTTATAATATCATCTATGGATAACTCTTTATTAATAATAACTTTCATATCATCACTCCTTTTTTTAACTCTTATTATTTTTTAACAAATTATTTTATATATTCTGTTTTTATCATTTTGATAATATCTAAATATAAAAGAAACAACAAATTTTAAATTTGTTAATAACATTTTATTAATAACAAATAAATTTGTCAACTGTTTTTTTTAATTTTTTTTCAATTATTAAAAAAAAACTAGATTTTTCTAATCTTTAATTAATTTAGCATTTGTTATTTTTCTATTTTATAATCTCATAAACAGTTTATTTATGATAGCTTTTTATACTATATCTTTATATAAGATATTTAAAAAAAACAAACTCTCGAAAATTTAAAGAATTTATCAATTTTAAAAAATCGTTACTCCTAAAACTATTACAAAATGGTTATTTCTATGGCAAGAATTATTTTTACTCAAACTCAAAAATAGTTTTTCTCACCTCAAGAAAATACAAGAATATGATAATGTAGGTGATTATTATGAATAATAAACATTCATTTCTTTGTAGATGTAATAACTGCAAACAAAAAAGAAGAAATAATATCTTCTTTCTATCAGGCATAATAGTTAATGCCATCATTATATTTTATCAATTATTAATTCTTCTTTTTATTACAACAAAATTTAATGTCTTTATTCTACTCTTTGAATTCATCTTCATTTGCTTCTTGATTTTTTTCATTTTCTTCTAAAAAAAGATTTGTCTTTTCAATATATTCTAATAAATAATAAATAGAAACAGTATTAGCATAAGTATTTTTAGAAAAATCTAATCTTTTAGGAATACAAATAAAAGTCTTTAATAAAAGCAATTCTTCTTCACGAAAAGGAATACTTTTTTGATAAATATCAAACAAAGAAATCATATCAAAAGATAATAATTCATTTCTATAAAAATTAACAAAATCAGTAATAATTAAGTCTTGGTAGCACTCACTAAAATCAATAAAACAAGAAGAATCAGAAGCAATAAAATTACATGTAGAAA
This sequence comes from uncultured Erysipelotrichaceae bacterium, assembly GCA_902783315.1. Lineage (GTDB taxonomy): Bacteria > Bacillota_I > Bacilli_A > RF39 > UBA660 > UBA3789. Next base: position 4,170 of record CACZQK010000022.1, read on the forward strand.
CATTATGAATACTATAACACTTTCTAAATTTTAAATTCTTTTTTTTATACCACAAATCAAAATAATATCTAGCTCTTTGAAGAATCTTATAAATAGAACTAATATGAAGTAAAAGATAATAATAATCAAGTCTCGGAAAAGAAAAGCCCTCGATATAATCCTGTAAATCCAAATAGTATTTCATTTGATAATCAATATCTGCAATGACTTTTTGATAAAAATTATTATATTTATCTTCCAATATTTCTTCATCAAATACCGTTTTTAATTGTAAATCACTAATAGCTTTTATGAGTTCTTGCCCAAGAATATTAGAGTCTTTCTCTACATTCATAGGATAAACATATAGTTGATAAGAATCAATACTTTCATTAATCCTTTTCAGATAAAAGGAATAATGAATCGTTTCAAAATAAGACAATAACTTCTTATTATCTTTTCCGTCTTTTAATAAATAAATTTTATTATCAGAAAAAAGAAGAAAATACCAATCATAATATTCAACCTTTTTTAAAGAAATAGAATACTTTTTACAAACCTCTTCAATATTAATCATTAGTAAATGGAATAATTAATTTAGTACCAATATTGATATTAGAAATATCATTATATTTTTCAAGTTCCTCTTTGCTAGTATGGTATTTCTCAATAATAGAATTAAGGGTCTCATTTTGTCGAACAATATAAACAACAAAAGTTCCATAACTGTCATCATCATCACTAAGATGAACAAACAAGGAATCATTAGTATTTTCACTATCTTCTTTAGAAACTCCATCTTCTAAAACAACATTCTCCGATATTTTATTTTCATCTACGATAACTTCTTTTTCTAAAGAAATTTTTTTCTGTTGTTCATCCACTTTTTCTATAGAAGGAATTTCTATTTCATTTAAAGCTTTTAAATCATCATCACATTCTCTATATTCTTCTTTTTCTAAATCACCTGAATGAATACTTTCTACTGTTTCTAATCCCTCAATAGAAATTTCAATATGACAAATCATAGAATCATCTTCTATTTTATAAGTAAAATCTGTAATTTCAATATTTGTAGTACCTAAATCGATATGTTCAGATAAAACAATCTCAACAGGAATTTTATAGTGAAACTCCTCCTCCAAACGAGAAGCTTCAGTTAATTTATATTTTCCATTTAGCAAAAATTCTCCACGAACATTACACTCATCTAGAAAATAAAGATTTTGCTCTAAAGAAATAGCACTAACTTCCCCTATCATAGTAGGAAACTTTATTTCTTTTTCAATTGATATATTTTTTTTCATAACTTTCCTCCTAAAAAAAGATATGAAAAAAAGAGAATAATTATTCTCTTAATCGTGATCACAGAATTCTTTTATTTTTTGTTTTGGGCAATTAACTTTTTTGCTCATTTTCAGTATGTTGCAAATTAACATTACTCTCCTAGGAAAAGGAAAACACCTAAATTGTTTTAATTTATCTAGAACCATTTTTGAAACATCGCCTTCAAAAAATTGCGGAACCATATATAACAAATAATTGATAGAAGATAAAAAATAATCATCTAACAAAATGAAATCCATTTGCTTAAACTTTAGTGCCGAGTAGACACTATAATCTGATTCCAAACAATTGAAAACTCTAATTTCATCATAAAAATTATAGCCATGAATCTTTAATTGCCAAGAAATGTATTGTTGTCTATGTGTATTGGGCTGTAGAGATGGATTATTTAAAAAAATAATTATTTTATTAATTCTATCATTATTTTCTGAAGATCTATAATAAGAAACAATATTTTTTATCAATGCAGGTATTCTTTCATCTAATAATACAAAACAAGGTTCATTTTCTATCAACAACTCAAAAGCTCTTAAATAATATGCAAAATCATCTTTATCTTGTAAAGGCACAGATTTAAGACCAGAACTTACTAATAAATGTTTACAGTCAAGAATTTTTTCAAAATCACTTAAATCCAATATTTACTTCACCTTCTTAAACAAAGCAACAAATATTTCACAATAATTTGAAACTAAAATAAAATGAATATCATCTTTCACTTCGCTTGGAATCTCATCCAAATCTTTTTCATTTTCTTGAGGAATAAATATTGTTTTTACCCCTGCTCGATGAGCACCAATTACTTTTTCTTTCAATCCACCTATTCCCAAGATTCTACCACGAAGCGTAATTTCACCTGTCATTGCAATACTTTTTTCTACCTTCTTATTGAGAAACAAACTAATTAAAGCTGTTGTAATTGTAACTCCAGCAGAAGGTCCATCTTTATTCACTGCACCTTCAGGAACATGAATATGAATATCATTTTCTTCAAAAACCTTTTGCGGTATACCAAAATTATCCATATTAGATTTCAAATAACTTAAAGCAATATGGCAAGATTCTTGCATGACATCTCCCAAAGAACCAGTAAGAATCAAATTTCCCTTACCCCTAAAGAAAGTCACTTCTATCGGCAAAATATCTCCACCAAAAAGAGTATAAGCCATTCCATTTACAACTCCAACTTCGTTATCATTTACATTTTCAGTATAATAATATTTCTTTTTTCCTAAAAACTCTTCAATCATTTGAGAATTAATATGATAAAAAACATAATCTTTATCTAATAAAATTCTTTTAACAATTTTGCGAAATAAAGCAGCAATAATTCTTTCTAATTCACGAACCCCTGCCTCTTTCGTATAATATCTAATTAAAGTAAGAATTTCTGTATCATCTATTCGCACTTGCAAATCTGTAAGACCATGTTCCTCCATAATTTTGGGAATCAAATGTTGTTTTGCAATATCCAATTTCTCATATTCTGTATAACTCGAAATATGAATAATTTCCAAACGATCATGAAGTTCATACGGTATTTGCTCCTCATAATTAGCAGTTGCAATAAACATAACTTTAGAAAGATCAAAATCTTCTTCAATATAATGATCAGAAAATTTATTATTTTGTTCTGGATCTAAAACTTCTAAAAGACTACTAGCAGGATCCCCTTTAATATCTTTTGTCATCTTATCGATTTCATCAATAATAAATACTGGATTAGCTGTACCAGCCTTACGAATTCCTTGAATAATACGGCCTGGATTAGCTCCAATATAAGTACGTCTATGCCCAACAATTTCAGCTTCATCATCGATTCCACCAACACTAATCTTAGCAACTTTACGATTTAAACTATTAGCAATACTAATAGCTAATGATGTTTTACCAACCCCAGGAGGACCAACTAAACATAAAATGGGACTACGCAAATTATTTGTATTTTGTTTCACTGCTAAATATTCTAAAATTCGATCTTTAACTTCTTCTAAAGAATAATGTGAAGAATCAAGTATTGATTTTACTTTCAACAAATCATTTGTATCTTTCGTATATTTATTCCAAGGAAGATTTATCATCCAATCTAAATATTCACGAATCATTCCAATCTCAGGAGAATTACTACTAAGATTATTGTAACGTTCTAGCTCTTTTTTAACTTTTTCTTTAATTTTAGAATTGCATTTTAATTTTGCTATTTTTTTAGAAAGACGTTCAACTTCACTATCTTTACTATTACTATCACCAAGCTCTTTTTGCATTAGTTTTATTTTTTCACGTAAAAAATATTCTTTCTGGGTATCATTAAGCTCTTGTTCCACTTCTGCTTCAATTTGTTGTTCTAATTCAACAAACTTTAAATCACGACTCATATCTTGAATTAAACTCTTAGCCCTAGAAACAGGATTAATCAAAGTGATATATTTTTTCTTTTCTTCATATCCTATTGGTAAGAAGCTAACAATTAAATCACAAAGTTCACTTAAAGTATCTACACTATTTAATTGACTTAATATTGCATTCCCCATATATGGAACTTTATTAATATAATTTTCTAAAGCCTTCACAAGAATTTTAAAGTAGTCCTGACTATCTTCAGGCTCTTCAATAGTTATTTTTTTATAATTAGCATGAAAAAAGCTATCACTTTCTACAATAGAAGATATTTCTACTCTTTCTATACCCTCAATAATAACTCTAGTTTTCCCATTAGGAACACTAATTTTTAATTTTAATCTCCCTAAAATTCCGTATTTTGGAAACGAAGTAACATCAATGTTTTCTTTTTCAATAGGATTTACAATCAACATCAAGTTATTTTCAATAGAATCCATAATATCTATAATCTGCTTATCATAAGAATTATCATACTCAATTCGAACTTCATTATTTGGGAGTATAATCATATCATTAATAATTAAAACTAATAACTTTTCATCAACATCCACCGGATAGTTCACCCCCAAATTTTTAACACTGAATCTTATTATAAATAAATTTATCTTTTTTTCAATTAAAAATAAAAATTTTTATACAATTAACATTATGCATAATCTTTTTTTATATCAATTTCCAAAAAAAAGAATACTTTCAAAAAGTAATCTTACTATTTCTACTTGTTATATTCTTTTAATAAATCAATAACTCGTCTCATTTTTAAATCATATTTGATTAAATCAATTCCACCAAAGTCTTCTAAAAACTCATCTTTCTTCATTTGATACTTTTCAGCTAGTTTTTCAGCCTCTTTATTAGCTTCTTCCAAAGTCACTTCTAATTTTTCAATATCCATAACTTCTTCTAACATTAAACGATATAAAACGTTGTTATAAGCTTCCTTCTCCATTTGAGATTTTAAATCCTTTTCTGTAGAATTAGTAAATTTATAATATAAATCTAATGAAATACCTTGTCCCTTCATCTGCTGCTCAAATCGATTCATTAAATGCTCTATTTCTTCATCTACCATTTCTTGCGGAATATCAACTTCTACATTTTTAGCAACATTTTCTAACAAAGTATCAACATATCTATTTTCAGCTTCCATTTCCTTTTGAGCTAGAATAGATTTTTTGATCTCATCTTTTAACTTTTCCTCAGAATCAATTCCGTCCATTCCTAAATCTTCAAAAAAATCTTCATCCAATTCACGAGTTTTCTTTTCTTTTATTTCATGTACTTTTACTTTAAATACAACATCTGCTCCAGCTAACTCTTTTACTCCATAATCTTTTGGAAAAGTCAAATTCAACTCTTTTTCTTCTCCCTCTTTCATTCCTATCATTTGTTCCTCAAAACCAGGAATAAAATGATGAGAACCAATTTCTAAAGAATAGTTTTCACCTTTTCCACCTTCAAAAGCAACACCATCTTTGTAACCATCAAAATCAATAATAGCAACATCACCATCAGCTATAGTACCATTTTCCTTAATAACTAACTCCGTATATTTTTCAAGAAGATGTCCCATTTCATGATTAACTTCTTCATCTGTTACCTTTACCTTTTCAGGCTTAATATTTAATCCTTTATATTTCTTAATAGTAATTTCTGGCTTTGTAATAATCTTAAAAGTAAATTCAACACCATTATCATCAATACCTTTAATATCAACACTTGGTTGAACTACAGGTTTAAGATTAGAATTATCCATTGCTTTATGATATGCTTTATCAATTACTAAATTAGCAGCATCTAAATACAATGATTCTTTGCCAAATCTTTTCTCATATATATTTCTTGGAACTTTTCCTTTACGAAAACCATCTACTTTTACTGTTTTTTGTTTTTTTAGAAAAACTTGATCACAAGCCTTTTTCCAATCTTCACCTTCAATTTTTACAGATATTTCATGAATATTTTTTGTCTCTTTTTTTGCCATACTTATCCCTCCAATGACATATATTATACATTATATTTAATAATGTTACAATAACAAAAGATATTTTCTATTAATTTCGCTAATTTTTATTTGGATGTCCGTTTTTAATTAAATAACGGAATTAAGTCTGATTATAGTATAATATTACATGTTTCTATGCA
>CACZQK010000023.1 GCA_902783315.1 uncultured Erysipelotrichaceae bacterium
AAAAGTGACCTAGTCTCACGACTAGGTCTTCAGGGGGTTCGGTTGAATATACTCTAACATTAAATCGTTAGAGATATCGGCGTGATATGTATCACGCATCTTAATCATAAAGGATAAAATTTAAAAAGTCAATTACCTTTATAAAAAATATTTTTGATTGACACTAAAGTTTTTATTAACAAATTACACATTTCATAAACTTGTCATACAAATAAGCAAAAAAACAAAAATGTAAATATTAATCTATTTTCATGATAGACTGAATTAAGTCTTTCTTTAATAAGTCAGAATCTGTTTCTTTATCCTCTAAATATTTTTTGGAGTCTTTTTTTGCTTGTAAAAGTATTTTATAATCATTCTTTATAGAAGCTATTTTAAATGCCATATCCCCACTTTGCTTTGTACCAAACAAGTCACCGTGTCCACGTAGTTTAAAATCTTCTTCTGAAATAGCAAAGCCATCATCTTCAACTTCCATAATTTTAAGTCTCTTAGTATCACTATCACTAATTAAAATACATTGACTTTTGCTAGAACCTCGCCCAACTCTGCCACGAAGTTGATGTAGTGTAGAAAGTCCAAAACGATCAGCATCAAATATAACCATAACAGTAGCGTTAGGAACATCAACCCCAACTTCTACAACAGTCGTTGAAATAAGAATTTGAACTTCATTATTTTTAAATTGTTCCATAATTAAATCTTTAGCACCACTAGCCATTTTTCCATGAACAATATCAATACGATATTTCTCTTTAAAAGCCAACTTCATTTGCTCCTTTAACTCATTAACCGTAGTTAAATCACTATTTTCACTTTCCTCAATTAAAGGAGCAATAACATAAATTTGATGACCTTTTTTTAATTCTTTATACATCATCTCTAATACTTCAGTAATTTCTGTTGTTTTTTTAACAACGGTATCTATTTTTTGTCTTCCTTTAGGTCGTTCTTTAATTGTAGAAACATCCATATCCCCAAAAATGGTCAAAGCATATGTTCTAGGGATTGGTGTTGCACTCATATATAAAACATCAGGTTTAATTCCCTTATTTTGCAAATTAGCTCTCTGATGTACCCCAAATCGATGTTGTTCATCTGTAATAACAAGTCCTAAATTATGATAAACAACTTCATCTTGAATTAAAGCATGAGTACCAACAACCATTTGAATAGTACCATCCTGTAACCCTTTATAAATTTCATTTTTTTCTTTTTTTGAAGTGGAACCAGTAAGTAAAGCAACATTAATATTAAATTCTTTCAAAAAACCAACCAAATTTGAATAGTGCTGATTAACTAAAATTTCTGTTGGTGCCATTAAAGCACTTTGATAACCACATAAATAGTTTAAATACATCGTAATAAAAGCCACAATTGTCTTTCCACTACCAACATCTCCCTGAAGAAGACGATTCATTCGATGGGAAGATTCTAAATCTCCAATAATCTCTTCTATAGCATTTTTTTGATCCATTGTTAATGCAAAAGGAAGCTTTTTTACAAATTCTTCTAACTTCTTCCGATCAATGCTTCTAACTAAACCATTTTTTTCTTTTTTATTTTGCTGCTTCAAATAATTAATTTTAAACATAAACTGAAATAATTCTTCATATTTCAAACGAATAGTAACTTCTTTTATTTTTTCAACAGTACTTGGATTATGAATAATGTTTAAGGCAGTTCTTTTATTAACAAAATTATATTTTTCTTGATATTCTAAAGGAATATAATCTGCAATTTCTCTACCATACATTAACAAAGCCATATTAATATAAGTTGAAATATTTTTATTTGTAAGACCACTAGTACAATGATAAATTGGTTCAATTTTTACTTTATTTGATAAAACATCTAATTTAATATCACTTGCCGTAATAACATTTTTACTTTTATCTAGTTTTCCAATGACAATAACATCAGTACCAACCAATAGCTTACTTTTTAAAAATGCCCGATTAAAAATAGAAACACCTACAATACCAGATGAAGTAACAAGACGAAAATTCATTTTATTAAGACCCGCTTTAAATCTCATCAAAACAGGAATACTTTCAATTTTACCATCAATAACAATTTTTTCTCCATCCGCCACTTTTGATAAGTCATCTCTTTGTAAAACATCATAACGAAAAGGATAATGAGTAACTAAATCTTCTATCGTATTAATACCTATTTTATTTAATAAAGAAAGAGATTTAGGACCAATTCCTTTTACATCTTTAAGCTCTGCCATGTCTCCACTTCCTTCCTAAAAATGGATAATAAATTCATTTCACTTCTCTTGGCATATTATATCATATTTTAAATAAACTTCCAACAAAAACAAAATATTATAAAGAACATTTATAATTTTTTTAGCATAACATTAAACTTTTATAAATATTTTTTATTTTTTTTTTATTTTTTTATTGACAAATATTATCTTTTCGATTAGTATAAGAATCACCAATTCGGAATTAGGCGAATTGGTCGCTAGTATCACACTAGCCAACCCCTTTTTATTCTTTTTGGGAGCAGGCCTCAGGGGGGCCTGCTTCTTAGATAAAAATTAAAAAGACGTCCTCAAACGTCTTTTTTTATTTATTAGCTAAGTTTTGTAATTGTTTTTGTTGTTTTAAAATAATAATTACCATCGTACCAACTACTAATAGAGCCACAATAATAATTGCTAAGTTTGAAAAATTATTGGAACTACTAATAGCACTTGTAGAAGCAATATACTTATTTTCAATTTTATCAGTAGTAATTACATATTTTGAGTTATGATCAATATAAAATTCATAATAACCACCATTTTCAACATACTTAGTTGCTAATTTAATAATTTCAAACTTTTCTGTATCTTCATTATAATAATATACATTAGCTTTATTTTTATTCATTACTTTTGAAACAATTTCAGAACAATATAATCGTATTAAACATTTTCCTGGTAAATTTTTATTATTAGCAAAATCCAAAACAAAACCATTCTTTACTTTATCTGTAAAAGACTCATTTAAATCAGTAGCATAAATATTACTGCTAACATCGATTTGCTTAGGATTTTTAATATCTAATCCATTAAATGTCCATTCTAAATCTTTATATTTGATTACAATTGTTTTATTAACTCCTTGAATAGCCTCAAATAGTTCTTGTTTAATAATGTAATTATTATTTGCATTAATTTCAATAACAATGTTAGAATCTAAATCTTTAATTTTTGAAATAATTTCATCATCAATTTTTTCATTATCCAAAGACAATAACTTTCCTTTTTCAACAGTATTCTCAACTATTAACTGTGAATTAAAATCAAAGTGTTTAATCCTATAATAGTCTTCGCCCTTACGATAATGATATTCTACTCCATCTTTTGTCTTAATAATAACATAATCCAAATCATATGTACCAGCCTCACTAGTAAATGGTACTATAAAATAAGGCTTTTTATTTATATCTTTTATATCAACTGTAATACTACCTTTATCATTCGTAAATGTTAAATTTGCTAATATAAAAGGAGCTTGTGTTTTTAAATCTACATATACCTTTTCATTTAACTTTGCTTTATCATTTAATAACGAAATAGATTTCAATTCATCAAGATCATCTTCAGAAGCTTTACTCTGTTCTTCGTTAACTTCACCTTTGATAGTGAACTCAGCATCTTTTATCAATTTTGAACCATATTCATCAGGATTACACATAGCAATGCAACTATAATAATGAACCATCTTTTCACTGACAGTTGGTTGAAAATAAATATCAGATACATAATATTGTCCTGGATACAAATATAATTGTGATAAATCTACACGTTTAATATCGCCAAGCTCAACAACAGGAACAGTAGCACTCATAGTAGGAACATTTTTATTTTGAAGTTTTAAACTAACACTTTTAACTGGATTACTTAATTCCAAATGAAATTTAATTTCTCCATCAACATCAACCTCAGAATCTCCAAAAACGCCAAAATCTTTAACATATACTGTCTCTTTAACATTTACTACATCTTTTCCATTAAAATTCATGCGAACCATTTCTCCACCATTAGGAGCCAAACCTTCTAAATGATTTTGAGAATAAAATTGTACAGCATTTTTGCTTTTTACCATTATTTTACTTATTTTATATGTTCTTCCCTGAGCAAACATAGAAGTAACCTTTAAATATGGTTTATCAGATAATGGTTCTTGAACAGCAGCAGAAAAAACTTCTGTTCCATCTTCCATTTCAAAATAAACAAGAACTACTGTATTTTTATCATAATCAGATTTTATCTTATCATTCAATGTTAAATTGACATATAGCTTATCTCCGCATTCAACTTCTGAAGTACTTAATTCAAATCCTAATAAATTATTAAGATTAACTGCAGCATTAACGAAAATAACACCAGCAAAAATGACAAAAACAAATAACAATACTAAACTAAGCTTTATATTTTTTTTCATATTTTCTCCTTCTATTTTTTATAAATTTAATCATAATAATTTCTATACCACTCTCCTATTCTCTTATAAATTAATAATAGTAATAATAATATAACTTGTCAATTAAAACTTGATTACAATACTAAGACAAATGTAAAAATTTACAAAAAAAAGGACAATGTTAACTTATTGTCCTTTTTATAATAGATAAATTAATATACTAATTATTTGATATAAATGTATCCAAGCAAAACATAAAGAAATATCCAAAGAAGTAAGCAACCACTAAACCTAAGATAAACAAGAAGATACTAGAAAACTTTAATGTAAATAAAAAATATAAAAGCAATATAACAGCAATTGCAACACCAATATAAATAAACCATTTAGAAACAATAGCTAATGTAGATATAACTGTCGTAGTAGCGTCATCATCATTATCTTCTTCTTCAACAAATCCCTCTTCATATTCAGGATACTCTTCATATTCTTCATAATTATCATCTTTATTCATATGAACCTCTCCCCTTTTTCTTGCCTACATTATATCACAAAAAAAGGAAAAAGTACAGAAAAATTTACTTTTCCTCATTATTTTCCAATAATTTATAATAAGCATATGTAGTTTCAGCATCTGCCTTATTCTTGTTTAGCAACATTTCACTTTGTTTATTTAAATTCGATAAAGAACGATATCGATCTTCTCCTAAAGCAAATTCTTTATACTTTGTAAAATCAGCATTGCTATCAACCTTAAATTCCCCACTTACAGGATGATAGTGGAATAATGGAAAATATCCAGAAAGAGTAGCTTCTTTTTCTTCTTGAATGCTATTCTTCATTCCTTTTATAATTCCTTGAGCAATGCAAGGAGCGTAAGCAATGATAATAGATGGACCATTATAAGCTTCTGCTTCTTTCATAGTTTTGATAGCTTGCATCGGATTAGCCCCTAAAGAAATCGTACCAACATATACATGTGGATAAGAAAGAGCCATTTTAGCTAAATTCTTTTTAGAAGTTTCCTTTCCTGAAGCAGCAAATTTAGCAACTGCACCAGGTCTAGTAGACTTAGAAGCTTGACCACCAGTATTTGAATAAACTTCTGTATCAAGAACTAAGATATTAACATTTTCATTATTAGCTAAAACGTGATCAATTCCATTATAACCAATATCATAAGCCCAACCATCCCCACCAATAATCCATACAGATTTTGGAGCAATAAAATCTTTCAATTTTAAAAGGCCTTCTATTTTAGTGGAATCAACCACTTCCAACAAAGCTTCTGCTGTTTCTTCATTGATATCTTTTACATAATTCTTATAAATATCTAATTCACTTTTTTTCACCTGATCGATATGATTTTGAATTAAAGATACAATTTGCTTCTTTATCGTTTGATCAGCAATTTTCATACCAAAACCAAATTCAGCGTTATCTTCAAATAATGAATTAGACCAAGGAATAGAATATGGCATAGATGGTGTGCTTGCCCCATAAATAGAAGAACATCCTGTAGCATTAGCAACAATCATTCTATCACCAAACAATTGTGTTAATAATTTTAAATAAGGAGTTTCTCCACAACCTGCACAAGCCCCAGGAAATTCAAATTTTGGCTTTTTAAATTGACTCCCCTTAACAGTCGTTGTTGGCATAACATTCCTTTTCTCTTTTACCTCTTCATACAAGTATTTAGACTCTTCATCTCGCTTATCCGCTAATAACTCATTTTTCATCTTCATAACAAGTGCTTTTGCTCCGGCTTTTCCAGGACAAACCTCTGTACAAAGACCACAGCCTGTGCAATCTGGCAAACTTATTCCAATAGTAAATTTTAAATCCTGATCTTTTATCTTAGCATCAGTCAAATGACGAGAAACAGAATCTGGAGCATCAATTACTTCCTTTTCATCTAATAAGAATGGTCTAACAACCGCATGAGGACATACTAAGCTACACATATTGCAATGAATACAGTTTTCACTAATATAACATGGAGCACTATCACTACTATCTCTCTTATCAAGTCTAGATGTTCCAGCCTCAAACTCACCATCTGGCATAGAAACAAAACTACTGACTGGTAAAGAGTCTCCTTCCATAGAATCAATTATTTCAAATAAATTTTTCTTAGGAACAAAATCATTATCAAAATCAACCCAAGGTATTTTTACTGGTATTAAACATTCTAAAGAAGCATCAATTGCCTCCATATTTTTAGAAACAAGATTTCCCCCTTTATTAGCAAATTTAATTGATAAATTTTCCTTAACTTTTTGCATTGCAAAATCAAAGTCTATAATTTTACCAAGTTTAAAAATAATAGTTTCCATAATAGTACTAATTTTACCAGGAAGACCACAATCATTAGCAATCTTACTGGCATTAACAATAAACATTTTAACATGCTTATTCTGTAAAATCTTCTTATCATGATTCGTCATAAAAGCCAAAACTTCATCAGCAGATTTTGAAGTGTTTAAAATAAATACACCTTTATCTGCAATTTTTTCAAACATCTTCATACGTCGAAGATAACTATCTTTTGTACAAACAACAATATTTGCTTTCTCTACATAATAAGTACTAGTAATTGGCTTCTTCCCAAATCGAAGATTTGCAATCGTAACACCACCACTTTTTTTAGAATCATATTGAAAATATCCCTGCACATAAGCATTAGTATAGGAACCCGTAATTTTCATTAGATCCTTAGAAGCAGAAACCATTCCATCACTACCATAACCATATATTAAAAACTCAGCATTATTACTTGGTATCATAAATTTATTATCATACGGAATGCTTAAATTAGTAATATCATCTACAATTCCAATCGTAAAATTTGTATGAACATCCCTAGTATCTAAAAAATCAAATACACCTTTAATCATAGCAGGGGTTGTATTTTTACTTGATAAACCATAGCGTCCTCCAACAACCATGACTTTTGCCTCTGCATTTTTTATTGTTTGTACAACATCCAAATACAAAGGTTCTCCACTAGCCCCAGGTTCTTTTGTACGATCTAACACTGCAATCTTTTTAACAGTCTTTGGTAAAGCATTTAAAAAGTATTTTGAACTAAAAGGACGATATAAGTGTACCTCAAGCAAACCAACCAATTCATTTTTTTCTTTTGTTAAATAATCAACAGTTTCTCGAATTGTTTCACAAACAGATCCCATTGCCACAATCACTTTATTTGCATTAGGATTTCCATAATAATTAAATGGTTTATAAGATTTTCCTGTAATTTTATTAATTTCTTCCATATATTCATATACAATATCTGGAACCTTATTATAGTAAGAATTACGTACTTCAGTAGCTTGAAAATAAATATCTTCATTTTGAGCAGTACCATGAATTTTAGGATGAACAGGATTCATTGCTCGTAATTTAAATTCATCTAATGCTTTTTTATCTATCAATTCTTTTAATTTGTCTGTATCAATCATTTCGACTTTTTGCAATTCATGGCTTGTACGAAAACCATCAAAGAAATTAACAAAAGGAACTCTTCCCTTGATTGCCGACAAATGAGCAACTCCAGTTAAATCCATAACTTGTTGCACAGAACTAGATGCAAGCATTGCAAATCCTGTACTTCTAGTTGCATAAATATCTTGATGATCTCCAAATATAGAAAGTGCATGAGTAGCTAAACTTCTAGCAGCCACATTAATAACACAAGGCAACAATTCTCCCGCAATTTTATACATATTTGGAATCATCAACAATAATCCCTGACTAGCAGTATAAGTTGTTGTTAAACACCCTGCTTGCAACGATCCATGTACCATACCAGCAGCTCCAGCTTCCGATTCCATCTCCACAACTTTAACTGGAATACCAAAATAGTTTAATTTTCCTTCAATACTCCACTTATCTGTAAGTTCAGCCATAGGACTAGCTGGAGTAATAGGATAAATACCAGCAACTTCTGTAAAATTATATGAAACGTAAGCAGCAGCCTCATTTCCATCAATTATCTTCTTCATCGTTTTTTATCCTCCTATATGTTTATAATTATATCACAAATCTATAAAACTCCAACATTATCATAAGAAATATCTTCCTTAGTAATAGTTGATAATATACTCTTCCTCTTTTTATTTTTTGTATTAGTAGCATGTTTAATAATTGTTTTTTCGTAAACATTTCTAACAAAACGAGCATTTCCAAAATTCTTAGAATTCCGATTTTCTTTTATAATATTTTTTAATACAGAAATAGCCTCTTTTTCCACACTAAATCCACTCTTTTTCATCATACCATTAAATATTGCAATAAGTTCATCATCTGTATAATCATCAAATTCAAAAGTATATCCAATACGAGATATAATACCAGAGTTAGAATCTAAAAAATCCTGCATTTCTTTAGTATACCCAGCAAAAATGACAACAATATTATCACGATAATCTTCCATAGCTTTGATTAATGTAGCAATAGCCTCTCCATTATAAGAATTTTGAGAATTAGTTGTTGCCAAAGTATAAGCTTCATCAACAAACAAAACACCGCCCATTGCTCTTTCAACAACATTCATTGTCTTAACCGCAGTTTGTCCCACATATTCAGCCACTAAGTCTTTACTAGTAACTTCAATTAACTTATTTTGCTTAATATATCCTAGATTATATAATATTTCAGAAACCATTCGAGCAACAGTTGTTTTACCAGTTCCAGGATTTCCTAAAAACACCATATGCAAATTAACACCATCTAGTTTCAAATCATTACTCTTCTTTCGTAATAACATATAATCAACTAATTCCCTAAGGGTTTTTTTTACCTTATCTAAACCAACTAATTCATCTAACTGTTCAAATATTTCATCCAAGGTTTTCCTACTTTCAATTTTAGGAATCTCCTGATTAAAGATTAAAGAACGACATAGTTGATTACGATAATTAGGATAACTAAGTTCACTTTTTTTATAAGTCTCTGATATATAATCAAGTATTTTTAAGCAGAAATCATTTCCAAACTTCTCTTCTGCATCTGTTATTTTTAAAATATCTTGATAAGCATCCTGTACATCTGGTTCCCTTCCAATTAAAACAAAGGGGAAAGAATTTTCTCGTAAATCTTCTCCAAACTCAAAAAAGTGATTTAATTCATCCTTAGTTCCCTCTATAAGAATAATTTTATTATGAACATTTTCTGATAATAAATGAAATAATTTTTTTTGAAATATAATATCTTTTAAATCAAAGCCCTTAATATCTCGTATTGAAATAATAGAATGCTTTTCAATACATTCCAAAATCTGTTCAATAGTATCAATTTCTAAAAAAGAAATTTTACCTAAAGAATCATTAGAAAGATAATGATAATAAGAAACAGCATTCTGAAGATAATGTTCTATTTCATCAAATAATTCTTTATTATCACTTTGAATTAAGAAATTAAAATCCAAATATTTTTTTTTCTCATCCAAAGAATTATTTTTCATATAATCAACAGTTTTTTTTAATAATTCAATAGAATCCTCTTCTAATAAAAATTGATCAGCATCTAAAATATCAAACTCCTTAGTCTTTTCTGAAAAATCTTTCTGATATTTTTTTTCCCCTTCTTTTTCACCATAAAAATCTTTATACACATCTTCTAAATAATCTTTATACATTCAATCACCTCAAAATAAGCCACAAAAAGCGGCTTATTACTATTTTTTATCCACATTAATTTCAAGCATTTTTGCTTTCAATTCTTTTTCAATTGCTTGAAGTTCTTTTTCTGCAGCTTGTCTTTGAGCTCTTCCATTTTTATGAATTTCAATAACAGCATCCAAGGTTTCAATAATATCAGCATTAGTTTTCTTTAAAGTATCAATGTCAACAATTGCTTTTTCAGACTCCTTAGCAATATCGATAGATCCTTGTTTTAACGTCTCACTATTTTTCTTTAGCATTTCATTCGTTAAATTAGAAACCGCCTGTTGATTCTTTAAAGCACTTTTTGCATTTGTAATTCCAAGTGCAAGAACCATCTGGTTTTTCCATAAAGGAATTGTATTAGTAATAGAACTTTGAATCTTCTCAACAAGTTCTGCCTCATTATTTTGAAGTAAACGAATTTGTGGAGCCATTTGAATAGAAATAATACGCGTTGTTTTTAAATCATAAATTTTCTTTTCAAAGCGATTAATAATATTTTCCATATCATTTACTTTTTGAACATCAATTTGTTCACCAGACTCTTCTGCTTTCTTTTGTAGTTCCGGCAAAACAACTGTTCTTAATTCTTCTAATTTCTTTTCACCCGCAATAATATATAATGAAATTTCTTTAAAAAACGTAAGATTTTTTTCATACATTGTATCAAATAAAGCAATGTCCTTTAACATTTTAATCTTATCTTTTTCTAAATCACTTTCAATAACATCAATATTTTTTTCTATTTTAGAATATTTAGCAATAATTTTATCAAATTGCTTTTTAGCACTTGTAAATAATTTTTCTAACCCTTTTGGTTCCTTTGTAACATCCCCATCAAAAGATTTTATTTGAGCAACCAATTCCGCTAATAAATCACCTGCTACTCCTATATTTTTTGTTTTAACATCTTCTAATACAGAATCAGAGAATTCTGATATTTTAGCTTGAGACGCTGCTCCAAATTGAAGAATTTGTGTTGAATCAGAAGCATCAATTTTCTTTACAAAATCATCAATTGCCTTTTTCTCTTCAGCTGACAATAAATCATAATTTAAAGACTCCTCAA
This sequence comes from uncultured Erysipelotrichaceae bacterium, assembly GCA_902783315.1. GTDB lineage: Bacteria > Bacillota_I > Bacilli_A > RF39 > UBA660 > UBA3789. Next base: position 11,166 of record CACZQK010000023.1, read on the forward strand.
TTTTTTCTTCTGTTACTTTATCACCAGAATTGACTAAACCTTCCACCTTCTTTTCTGCTTTAGAATCTTCTAATTTTAATTCTAATCCATCCATATTATTACTCTCCATTTCTTAAATATTCAATTAATTGATTATAAATATCCATCTTTAAACTAGATACTGTACTAGTAATTGTTTGTGGTACACCGATACCAATCTTAGATACATCATAACTACCACCAGTAATTCCAGTACGAAATCCATATTTTTCCCATGCAATTTGTTGAATTTCTTTATCATCAAACGCTTCATAAAGTTTTTTCCCTTTATCGGTAAAATAAGCTAAGCAATGGGAATTCCAAACAGTTGGTGATGGATATAAAATACGTATTTCATCTTTTACTTGATTAAATCCATCTTTATTGGAATTAGCAAAGTCAATAATACTTTTTTCATAATCCACAATCATTGGTTGTCCACCCATACCAGTTTTTAAGTATCTTTCAAATAAATCTGCAGGAGTATTATTCATATATCCTGACTTAACATAAAATTGTTTTAATTTTGGTAAACTCTCTGCAACATTTTCATCTGTTATTTGCCCACTAACTAAAGTAGAAAGTAAAAGTCCATAATAAGTCGCCCCAGGTGATGAAGTAACAGGATCTGTCGATGCTATATTAATATTTCCATATAACTCTCCAAGACCAATATCAGACCACTTTTTACCATCTAAAATATACTGCATTAGTTTATTCATATCACTGATATAGTAAACTCCATCTCTTTCAGTAACAATTTCTTCTTGCATCAAAACTTCTACTACTCTTTTCCAACTATAAATAACAATCGGGGTATTTAAAGTCAAACTCCCACCTTTAACATTATAACGATCAGCTTCATTTTTTTCTTTATCAGGCCACAATTTATAGTAATCATAAAATCTTTGATCAGAAGTAAACAAGGCATCATACGTAGATACTCCAGAAGAATGAATTGTATAAGAGGTATCCCCACCTGCAATAGCAGAAGCAATTGACTCATCTCCATAGCCAGCAGCTTCACGTACCAAAGGAAGTTGTATTGTTTTACCGTTACTCCAATTATCAAATACAACATTTAATTTATACTTTTTTCTTAAAATTTTTACAATATCAGAATCTGCAAGAAAATCTTCTTTCCCACCACCAGTTGCCACATAAACAGTTGTAAGCCTAGATAAATTAATCCCTTTAGAATTATTAGAGAAAAAACGAATTCCTATAATTGATAAAACTAAAACAACAAAAATAATAACACCAATAACCTGTTTTTTATTCATACTAATTTTCCTCCTTCTTTACTTGTAAATCTGCATCATTAAAGCCATCAGCTTTTAATAAAGAATCAAACACCTTCATCTCTGCATCCATATCTACAATATCCTTTCGATATAAATCAGACAAAATCTTTTTATAAGCCCTATTAATTTCATCAACCATTTTATTAGTAGAAGTCAAAAACTTTTCGCTTTCTTTAGAAGAAAGCTTTTGATTTTCAATTTCATCATATCGATCAATTAATTTAACAGTAATTGGAAGATAATAATCAAAAAAATTATCATCTTTTTTTGCTTTATCAGGATGTTTTGAAATTGTAGAAATAATCTTCGATACAGAATCATAAATCTCATTAAGCTGTTTTTTCAAAGTCTCATCTTCAAGTCTTGGAATCATATTCAAAATATGATTGTTCTGTTTATTAGCTATTTTCAATTTATTATACAAACTTCTATTAGTATCTTTTAAAGTCAATTTATTTTCTCCAAGCACTAATTCTCCGGCTCCAAATGCTGCTACACCTATCAAAAGAGAGGGCAAAATTGGTGCTGATAAAGCTAAATATGGAATTGCAAAAAAGCATCCTCCTATAGTAGCTGAAACAATTTCTTTATTTTTCATACACTCACACTCCTAGTTATACCCTCTAACTTCCATAAAGGCATCTATCAAACTAGTAGTACCATCAAATACTTTTCCATTTGTTAAAGAAGATATTTGTTTTAATTGTCCTTCATCACTAGCTCCAAATTTAATAGAATATACAGGAATATCCATATCTAACTTTTTATAATATTTTTTTAAATCAGCATAATTACCTATATTACCTTCACCATCCGTCATAACAACAATAGAGGTATTATAAGCATTTCTATCTGCATTCTTTAATAATTCTAAAGCCTTTTCAACAGATGGAAATAAAGCAGTTCCTCCCCCAGGGGAACGATTTTTTATTTTTTCTAAAACTTGAGCTAATTGTTCACGAGATTCTGAATGCCAAACAAGGTCATAAGAGGAAGAAAACGGAATAACATCAACAATGTCATCATCTGAAAATTGTAATAAATCTTGTTCCGCACGACTAGATAAAAGATAATCCATTGCATTTTCTAAATCAGCCATTCTCTCACCATACATGCTTCCAGAATAATCAAGGCAAAAAACAACATGAACAGGTTTTCTAATACTGCTTTGATATAAAGCTAATGCTTGTTTAATAACACTAGTAGATGGATATTTTAATGGAGAAATATATTTCGTTGTATCAATACCCCATTTAGAATTAAATACACCTTGATCTGCTTTAGTAGTAACACCACCATACCAAGTCCTTCTACCATAATTAGCCAACAATTTTTGACCATCATTTCCCAAAAGATATTGAACTAATTTATCATATTGCTCTTTTTTAACACTATCTTTTTGATCAATATAGCCAATAGGACTATCTGAAATAGAAACCCCATCCACAGGATAAACAGCATATAAAATTTCTTTTTTATCCTTTTCTAATTTTTTATTAATATTAATAATGGATGATTCATAAGAGAAAACTGCTTCATAATCTCCCTTGACAAACATTTTTTCTAAATAATCCTCATCTCCAGCAGAACGCTCCACTCCAGAAAAAAAGTCTTTTAATTTGCCCTTTAAACTTTCATCCTGCACCATTTCATTTGTTAAAACTTCTGGACTTCCAGCCAAATTAGTAAGAATTCCTAAATAAGCACTAGCACCACTATTTGTTGTAACTGGATTAGACATGCTAAACTTTAATTTTTTATTTTGAACTGCATCAACAATATCTTGAGTATATATTTCTCGATTAAAAAAACCTAATTCTTCTGCTTTTGATTTGCGGATTCCAAAAACAATTGGGTTAATACTAGTAGATTTCGTATCAGTAATTTTGACTTTACTACTATCAATAGAATACATCCATATAGAATTTGATAACCAAACAGCATCATATTTTTCTAACGAATTTAATCTCCTAGTAATTTTTAAAGTATCATCATACTCTATATCAATCTTAATTCCATTCTTTTTAGCAAAAGCTCGAATTTCAGAATCAAACACTTTGTTTTCTGAACTTGATATTAAAGAAAATACTCCATTAGAATATTTATGAATAGTATCTTTTTTCTCAGATACTCCTCCACCAACAAAGAAATGAAAAAATAAAATAACAAATAGTACTAAAAAAATCCAATTTAAAAAAAATGGTTTCTTTTTCGGATTCATAACCTCACACTCTCTAAATAAACATTCTTACACTTATTTTATCATTTTTTAATTCATAAAACAACATAACTTTTTCTTTTTTCTTTAATACAATTATAATAAAATTTTCATAATATTTTTTTATACTCCCACTACCATATAATAATGTATAATATGGTAGTAGGAGTTGATATTATATGCTAAGTATGAACAATGAAAAAGATAGAAAAAAGATGATGAATTATTATCGCACAAGCGACATGCTAAACCTAATTTTCTTTTTTCCACAACTTAGTCCAGTAAAAGATCTAACAATAATTGAAAATATAGATGACTATTATAAAAACCAAAATATAATGAATGAATTACCATACAACAGAATTGACACCTTAAAAGGACGACATCCAATAACAGGTATAGAAAATGCTTGGCTTCATACAAAAAGAAAATTTGAACAAATATTCAAAAAGATAAAAGAAAAAGATCCATTTGGAGTCTTAGTATTATTCAATATAGATAGTGTTCCAACAGAAAGATATCAAAGATATGCTGGAATAACTATTGGTATTAATTTAGGCAAGGATATTATCATTGAAGCAGTTTCAAAAGGATTTGATGGCAGAGAGGTTTCAAAAGGTATTTGTATCCATGAAAGATATTACATACCTTGGTTTGATTTAAGAACAATAAATATAAATAATTTTAAAACATATCAAACATTTCAAATCAGCAACAAAGATTACAAATTGACACGACTAGAAAGAATAAAATTCTTAGAATCTATTGGCTTAAAAAAAGAAAATTTTATTGAACATATTCCTAAGGATTATCAACCAATTCCTAATTTTATTTGGCAAGATATTATCATCAATTTATTAAAAGAATTAGAAAAAAAAGAAGATTTTTTAAAGACATATAATTTTACAACTTTTGCTATTTCTGGTCACACAGAAGGAAAACATTTTGCTCCATGGGCAATGTTTGATAAAAATAGATATACACTAGTAGAAAAAAAATAAGTTGCGCCTTAGCAACTTGTTTTCTTTTATTTATAATTACTTTTTACTGGAGCTTGGGCCGGTTTATTCTTTTTATTTGTAACAATCCAAGCATTTGAAACGGTTCTTCCACCGTATTCTCCACCAGCACTTGGTCTATTCCACAATTTACCTTCAATACTCATTGTACTAGATGCACCACCATCTAAGTTTGCCGCATTATATGCTTTATATCGAAGTAAAACATCAATAACATCATTCATAGTAGCTCCGACACTATATCCAGGAAGTCTACCTTCAATAATTAAGAATAAGACAACACCATCTTTTCTTTGAGCAATAACACTTCTTGGAGCAGTACCCCAACCACCATCACCATGGATTTTCGCCGTCTTTCCATTAACGATTAAGTTAGGACCAAATTCAACAGCTTCAACAACACCAGCAGCAATAGCTTTTTCTGGCTCATCATAAGTCAAATATAATTTATGATCAGCAGTAAATCCAATTAGGCCACCGGATCCTCCAGTATGATCCCAAATAAGTTTTCCGTCTTGGATAATGGCGCCATAAGGAATTGAACCATTTCCCCATCCATCTAAATCTTCAAAACCACCACCATTAATACCAACAAGTCCTTTATTATTCTTTACCAAAGTATTAACAGATTGTCCAGCCTTACCAAGCTTAGAAGATACTGCTAATTCAACATCACTAGGATCATATATAGCAATCAACCATCCTTTATATTTTGGCTCAATAATTCGAATCGTTTTATAAACTTCATTTCCTGAATCTGGAGTAAAAAGTTCTTTTTCATATTTATTAGTGTATCTCTTCTTTTGACCACCAATTACAATATCATCCAAATTCATAATTTCACTAGTTTGTTCTATATAATTTTCACTCATAATTTTATTAACTGTTTTCTCATCATATAAAGTATACGCCAAATACTTATGAGACATTGTTGTCATAGCAGTAGGTATCCAAAAGGATTTAAAACGGTTATTCTGTATAACAGCTAACCCCCCAATAACAAAAACATCTAATAAAACCATAAAAACAGTAAATTTACTCAAATGTCTTCTTTTCAATCTTACTTTCTTTTTTATCTTTTTACTACTTTCTTTCATTAACATCACTCCACTACATAAGGATCATTTACTGTCCCTTGACCTCTTTTAATGTTATTTTTAGCTATCGAAATAACAGGAACAATATGTTTTTCCTCCCTTACATCAACCTCTTCTAAAACCCCAGTAGCCTGTGTACTATACTCCATACTTCCAACTTGTGAAGTAGTATTTCCATAAAAATAGTCAAATATGTCATTATTCGACACATAATCAAAAATATTTAGTAAAGAAACTTTTGAAGTTACCTGACCTTTATAAATATTTACATAATCATATCCTGCATCATCACTTAATTCTCCAATATTAGAATTAAAGTCCAATAAAATTCCAGCATAAGGTAAACTACGTAAATAAGTAGTATTTAAATAATATGCCAAACTATTTCTATCTTTAGGATCAAAAATACTATTTGTTGTACTATAATTACGAAATAATTCTTGTCCAAAACTATTAATATAACCATTTAAATACATTTTCAAATTATCACCATCTTCAGCAGTTACTCTCCAAACATCTTGTCCAATTTGAACATAACTATCAACAAATGTCTTAGAGTTTTCCTGAGAAACAATATATGGACTTTCAATAGTACCATTACCATCCTGTACTTTCAAATTGGCTTTTAAAGTAATAACAGGTCGAACTCCATAACCATCTAAACTATCACAAATTTCCAAGGTTCCTTCTTCATCAACAAAGAAGTTTTCATTTTTCTCACTAAGACCTAAAACAAAGAAATTCTTTCCATTATTTAGATAACCGCTTTTTCCTTTGGCTAAAGCATAATCAGAAACAGTTAAAGTGGTAATATAATCTTCATACTTTTTAGCAGAATAAATCTTTTTCTCCTTATAAATCGCCTCTTCATATTCTGTCTTAACAAGATATTCATCAGAATTAATCAATGTATTATAGTAAACTCCTGAATGTTCTATATCACTCTTTTCTAGCCACTGGTAAACATTAGATTTTTTATAACTAGATTTTTCACCCCAAGGAAAAACTGCAGCCAAACCATCACTAATAAGTTTTACTGTATTATCCGAATTAATACGAACAATCCGAAATAATCGATTTTCAAAGAGAACATAATTATTATTTACCATTCCTCTAAAAAAATACCCAGAGCCATCACGATGAAAACCATCTGCATCACCTTG
>CACZQK010000024.1 GCA_902783315.1 uncultured Erysipelotrichaceae bacterium
GCCTGAGTGGCGGAATTGGTAGACGCACAGGACTTAAAATCCTGCGAGAATCAACCCTCGTGCCGGTTCAAGTCCGGCCTTAGGCACCATTAAAAAATTAACCCATTGTGAACAGTGGGTTTACGGAGGAATACCCAAGTCTGGTTGAAGGGACCGGTCTTGAAAACCGGAAGGTCGCGCAAGCGGCGCTGGGGTTCGAATCCCTATTCCTCCGCCATTTATATCGCGGGATGGAGCAGTCTGGTAGCTCGTTGGGCTCATAACCCGAAGGTCGCAGGTTCAAATCCTGTCTCCGCAACCAATGGTTCCGTGGTGCAGCCGGTTAACACGTCTGCCTGTCACGCAGAAGATCGCGGGTTCGAGTCCCGTCGGAACCGCCATTTATGGCTTCATAGCTCAGTCGGTAGAGCAAGGGACTGAAAATCCCTGTGTCGCTGGTTCGATTCCCGCTGGAGCCACCATTTATTTGTTTATAACTAGTAGCTGAACAAGCTCTTTCGCGCTCGTAGCTCAGTTGGATAGAGTGTTTGGCTACGAACCAAAAGGTCAGGGGTTCGAATCCCTTCGAGCGCACCATCTCGGGAAGTGGCTCAACTTGGTAGAGCACTTGGTTTGGGACCAAGGGGTTGCAGGTTCAAATCCTGTCTTCCCGACCATTTTGTTTATAAGCCCTTGTTCCACAAGGGTTTTATAATAAACTTAAGTCAGTTTCCCTTAAAAATCCCTTAATTTTTCAATTTTAGGTATTTATTAAATATTTAATTGTTAGAATTTATATTATTTAAGATGTCAATAGCTTTATCTTCATCTTGTGGGATTAAATGGGAATAGGTATTAAGTGTCATATTTGTATCTGAGTGTCCAAAAAGAATTAATAAAAAGAAAAGATAATTTTTCTAAAGAATATATAAAAAACAAATTTGGATTGTCACAAGAGGTAACTGACAAATTTTTTTCAAATATAAATTCTAGGGGATTTAATTATTTTACAAATGAATATGATGATATTATAATTGAAAAATCAAAAAAATTTCTTGAAAGAGAGTCAAGAAATTCAAAAAAATATATGTATGAATATGAAGATCAACTTCAAAAGGAACGAGACTCGTGGTTATATGAATAAAAAAACATAATTTTAAATTTAAAATTATGTTTTTTTTTACACACAATCGTTATTGGCTTTGCCAATATCGTAGTGTGTTACTATAATGTAATTATAGTTTTAAAAAGCAGAAATCCATTAGTTATGAAATTTCTTTTGGATTTCTGCCATAATATGAAATAATTTAAAACTCGTTTTTGATATTATTTGCAAAAGATAAAAGCAAACTTTTAATAAGCTCTTCATCATTAACTTCTATCAAGTCAATTTGAGACTCATTTCTACTTTCATAACAAAATTTAATATTTGAATTATCATTTGTATCAACAAGGTAATAATAAACTTTATTATCTTTTGTCGTTTTACTAACTACACCATATTTATTTCCATCACTTAATGTAAGAACATCTTTAATATCTATCATATCCTACGTCCTTTATAATTGTTTTCTTCCTTATCGGCTCTATTATCGTATTCTAGCAGATACTCTAAATTAGTAGCCATATTTTCTAATCCAGATTTTTTACACATATTTTCAATCATTTTTCTAAGATTGTCTATACCCATAACTATTCCTGCACATTGTGTTATACCAACTATATATTGTTCTAATGTATTTAAATCTACATTTCCCTTAATTTGTGAACATATAATAAAAAGTCCAATACTTCCATATATAAACCATCTATTTGTTTGAGCTTTTTTATCAAAATCTTCAGCTTGTGATTTGTATTTAGAAATTTCTAGAACTGTATACTTTTTTTGTAAATCATTCATATAATAACCTCCCTTGCTTGTAGATTATAGCACTTTTACAGTAGTATGTCAAAGAGTGATCTCATGATCATCTTTTTCATAGGATCTATTTTTTTCAATACCTACATATTTATATAAATCATCTTCTTTAGTTGTATTTTTTGCTATATCTTTTACATCATGTTTATTAAAATCGTTGTTATCATAGTAATCTTTAACTTCTTTTACTGTTCCTTCTTTAGTTATATCATTTCCAATTAATAGTAGTTTCCTAAAGAATTTTTCAATAACTTGTCCATTTTCATCTAATTCTTTGTTGTCTTTCCATCTTTTTATAGTATAATTGGTTGACATTATTACTTTTTGATAACTATAGTTAGAAAGTAAGAAATTGAATAAATCACTATATTTACGCATATCTAAATCACTTGAATTTATAAAACCCTTATCAATTAATTCATTAACTAAAGGATTAAATTGTTTATCTATTTTATCTAATTCTTTAGTATTTATTATATTAGTATTTATTTGTGTATGATCTTTTGTATTCGGACTAACCGTATATGGAATTTCGGTATATGGATATTCATATATGGCATATTCGTATTGAAATTGACCTTTATTGTTTTGATATCTTGTTCTTAATAGATATTTATTTTCTTCTAATCCGTGAAGTATTGTTCTAACAGCTCCTATATTTTCTTTACTGACACTAACTAATCCATTCATTGAATAATCCCAAGTATCTAGTAAACTTAACATAAATGAAAGTAAACCTTTGCTTTATAACTTAATTTTTTATCTCTTAAATGATAATTACTCATTGTAGTATAATTTCTATTTTTTTCAACTCTAAATATTTGCATATATCCGCTTCCCTTATTTTCCCCTTAAAAATTTAGAAAATAAGAGATTTTAAAAGAAATGAACAGTAACATATAGTATTAAATATATTAAATTTAAAGTATAAACATATAGTTTTGGTTTTGTTTGTTCGTCCTGTTTTCCCGAGCATTTTGATTTTAAAGATTGTAGAGTCATGTTATGATTCTTCTTTTTTTATTTTTTATAGTTGAAGTAATCTTTATCTTTAAAGCAATCTTAGATTTACTTATCAAAAGTAAATGGATATGAGCTAGGAGATAGGGTTCAATATTAAAAAAACTATGGTGTTGTACATGTTGAGAATTGTATTGATAATAATTAATTGATGTGATATAATATTTACGTATTTTTAGGGGTGAATTATATGACGATATCTGAGGTTGATTTTGCCAATCGTGTTAATCTTTTGCAACAATATTTTGCGGAAAAATTGGCTGGTGAAGACTTAACTATAGCTGCAATGAATGATGATAGGGGGTTTAATGTCAAAAAAAATCTTTCAACGTGTTTGGTAGATACTTTAATGTGTGATAAATATAGCATTGAATTCTTGGATATGTTTTTTATGTTTTTTAATAAAACATGGCATATTGATTATTTTTTAAGTCATAACCTGACTATGGAAGAAATACGATTAATGCGTGAATATGGAACTACTAATGAGTTAAATCATGCTATAGGTTTTAATGTTCCTTTTATGAGTTTTGTATCAAAGATACTTAATAGGATGATGTTGTCTAAAGTGCCATTGAGTAGTGATCCTAAGGTAACTAGAATTTCAAGTGAAATGGAAAAAGCACTTTTTCTAATTGTTATTTATGCCAGTGGTTTAAATGATATTATGTATAGATTACATATTAATATGTTTAATTTAGAACAAGCATATATGGCTCGAAACATCAGTCCTAAATATCAATATGCTTGTGATATGGCTAATGAAAGGACAATACAGCAAATTATTGAGGGACATGAAAAAAACTTTGAGAAGATATTGGGATTAAATGATGGTGCAGATATATATGCGTTAAGTGCTTATTTTTATTCAGATATGACAAAAGATTATGAACAAAAATTTAAAGAAGCAATTTTGATGTATAATGAGGGCTTAGAAAATTTATGTAAAGAATACGGTGTTACATATATTGATTGTAGAATTTTGGAAAAAACAAAATATAATAAGCCATTATCCAATTATCTTAGTGAACATCCACCAAGAATTATTGCTGATGAGATTATTAATAAAATGTATGATAAATATTTAGGAGAAAAATCTACTATAGTAATTCCTAAAGTTACAAAGTTTACCTATGATAATACGGGCCTTTTGGGAGTTATTAAAGATTTAGAAAACGATGTATCACGACAAACGAAAGAAGCTAATAACTGGAAGATAAGGTTAGATGCAATAAATACTCCAGACTTGACTGAGAAAGAGTTTTATACTTTGATGAATTATTTTATGAATGTTGCCCTAGAAAAAGTAGAGGAACATCAAAGAGAGAAAGGTGTAACAGAACAGTCTTATCGAGCCTATCAGAAATTTATGAAGAAAAGATACTGACATTTATAGGGAGATTGATAGTCAATCTTTTTTTTGTAAAAAAAAGAAAAGTCTAATATGACTTTCCCCATATAACCATATGTTTTGCTTCTTTTCCACAACAGATACAAGTATCAGATAATTTTTCTTGTTCTTCAGGAATGCATCTTGAACCAAAACCTTCCGTTTCGTTCTTAACCATTTCTTCACATTCAGAATTTCCACACCACATGGCTTTTATGAATCCAATATTATTATTTCCTATTTCTTTCATTTCAGCCAGAGTTTTGGCTTCAAATATGTGTTTGTTTAAAAAATCTTTTGCAGAATTATACATATCTTTTTGAATTTCTTCTAATATTTTTGGAATTTCTTTTTCTAAATCAGATATTTTTATGGATATTTTTTTTCTATCATTTCTACGAACAATGATTACTTCTTCGTTTTCAATATCTTTTGGTCCAATTTCTATTCTAATTGGGATTCCTAATTTTTCTTGTTCTGCATACTTAAATCCAGGAGATTTTTCAGAATCATCTATTTTTGTTCTAATTCCTATATTTTTTAATTTTTTTAGCAATTCATTTGCTTTTTCCAAAACACCTTCTTTTTGTTGAGCGATTGGTATAATCATTGCTTGAGTAGGGGCAATTCTTGGTGGCAATACTAATCCTGAATCATCTCCATGAACCATGATGATTGCTCCTATAATTCTTGTGGACATTCCCCAACTTGTTTCGTAGCAACTATGAAGTTTGTTTTCTTTATCTAAATATTTAATATTAAAGGCATCTGGGAATTTATTGCCAAAGAAATGGCTTGTCCCAGATTGTAAGCTTTTTCCATCATGCATCATGGCTTCTATTGTATATGTGTCTTCTGCTCCAGCAAATTTTTCACTTTCTGTTTTTTTTCCGTAAACTAGTGGAATTGCTAGGTCTTCTGTCACAAAATCATGGTACAATTTAAACATTTGTTTTGTTCTTTCTTCAGCTTCTTCATGAGTTGCATGTATCGTATGTCCTTCTTGCCATAAAAATTCACGGCTTCTTAAAAATGGCCTAGTTGTTTTTTCCCAACGTAATACGGAATTCCACTGGTTCCAAATTAAAGGTAAGTCTCTATAAGATTTAATTTGTTTTTGCCATACATCGCAAAATAATGTTTCAGAAGTTGGTCTAATACAAAACTTTTCTTCTAGAGCTTCACTACCACCTTGAGTGACCCAAGCCACTTCTGGTGCAAAACCTTCAATATGGTCTTTTTCTTTTTGAAGAAGACTTTCTGGAATAAGTAATGGAAGAGATACATTTTCTACTCCTGTTTCTTTAAATCTTTTATCTAAATTTTTTTGGATATTTTCCCAGATAGCATAACCATTTGGTAAATAGTTTAGACATCCTTTTACACTTGAATAATCACATAGCTTAGCTTCTTTTACAACATCTGTATACCATTTAGCAAAATCAACATCTCTAGATGTTATTTTTTCAACAAACTTTTTATCAGTGCTCATATTGTTCCTCCATTTCATTATGAGTTTATTTTATCATAGTAAAATTTTGAAATCAAATAATAATATTTTCTTCTATACATACTATTAATTAAGGTGATTTTTTTGAGAAAATTTATTTTTTCTATTTTTCTATTTTTCCTTTTTCTGATACCATTTTTTGTATATGCTGATAGTGGTCATTCTACTGTTGTTATGGATGTTGATAGTGGGAGAGTTCTTTACTCTAAAAATAGTCATGAAAAGCGATTAATTGCTTCTATTACTAAGATTATGACTTGTCTTGTGGTTTTAGAAAATAGTAATATTGAAGATGATATAGTTGTTGGGGAAGAGGTTCGTTCAATGTATGGGACCAATATTTATATTCAAGTTGGAGAAAAGATGAAAATTAAGGATTTATTATATGGCTTAATGCTTAGAAGTGGAAATGATGCAGCAATTACTTTGGCGGTTAATACTTTGGGGGAAGAAAGATTTGTTTCTAAAATGAATGAAGTGGCAAAGAAAATAGGAATGAAAGATACTGAATTTCAAAATCCTCATGGTTTGGATGAAAAAACAGAGAATATATCTACAGCTTATGATATGGCGCTTCTTGCTCGTTATGCCTATCAAAATGAGAGATATCGAAAAATAGTTTCTACCAAAAAATATTTAGCTGTATCTTCTTTAAAAAGCTATTCTTGGTATAATCGAATGAGCTTATTAAATCAGTATAAGAATTGTTTAGGAGGAAAAAATGGTTATACACCAAAAGCTGGGAAAACATTAGTTTCTTATGCTGCAAAAGATGATGTTTTTCTTACTATTGTATCATTAGACGATTCAGATATTTATCAAAATCATAAAACTTTATATAAAACTTTTTTTTCTAAATATAAAAATTATGTTATTGTCGATAAAAATAATTTCTATATTGATTCTACTTTATCTAAAAGAAGATTATATATAAAAAATTCTTTTTCTTATACTTTATCATCTGATGAAGTAGAGGATATTAGTACGTTGGTTTATTTGTATCCTTTTCCAAAAAAAAATATTTTTGGAAAAGTGCAAATTAAGTTAAATAAGCAGAAGATTGGAGAGCTTTTTATTTATGAAAAAAAATAAAAAGAAAAAATCTCTTTATTTATTTGATAATCTGAAAAAGTTTATCGATGGTCTACAAAATAAACGTATTCCATTTTTAGTTCCTAGACCACTAGATATATATAAATCAGAGTTATTGACTTTATAATAATCTTGATTATATTTTTTAGCTCCATTTATATTAAATATGGAATATTTTAAGAATGGAAGTCTAATATTTCCATTGTGTGAATGTCCTGCTAAAAACAGATCTGTTTGATAGTTGTTTAAAATGTCTTCTACCGTGTCTGGTTCATGTAACATGGTAATAGTAAATATGTTAGAATTGTGATCTTGTTTTGTAAAATAGCTGTAAGCATTTTCAATATTAGGGTTTTTATTTTGGGCAAGAATTCCTATTAAAAGTATTGGATTAGTATTATCTTTATAAATTAAATCATATTCATTTCTTAATATTGTGAATTCACTTTGATTAAAAATTGTAGATGTTTTTTCGGTGTCTTCGTCTCCTAAAATTGCATACTTTCCTAGTGTTGAATTTATTTTTTTTAATTCTATAATTAGTTTCTCTTGTTCTTCTTTCTCTAATTTATAATTATTATCTATTAAATCTCCCGTAAATAAAACTAAATCTGGTTTTCTTTTATTGCAGATATTTACTATTTTTTTCATATTTTCATTGAACATTGTTGAACCAAAATGAAGATCACTAAATTGAATAATTTTTAATCCATTATAGGATTCTGGGATTTTTTCATTTATGATTCGATATTCTCGTACACCTATTTTTACTGTTGATATATAAGTTGTATATGTATAAAAAGAGGAAAGAAAAATGATTAGACATATTAGTAGTTTTATTATTTTTTTTATCCACTCTTTTCTTTTTTCTTTTTGTTCTTCTTGAAATAATTCTTCTTGGATTCCTTTATTAAGTTCCTCACGTGTCATAGTTTTTCTCACCTAGTTTAATTTTAGCATATCTTTTGTTTTTTGTATAAAAAAAAACAAACTTTGTATTCTAATTTAGAATTATGTGTTATGATAATTAGGGTGATTTTAGGTGGTGATATTATGATAATTTTACAAAAACCATTATTAGAACATGAAATGCAATATAGAGAAATGATATCTGAATGGCGAGGAAATAAGCCTTACACGCCTTGTATCATTGACTTTGATTGTAATACTGATGATTTTAATTATAAAGATACTTTAAAAGTAGTAAATGATTATCGTATGGTCAAATTTTTGACTATGATGTTGATTATTTTAAGAGTTCTGATTTTTATTTTATATTTGATGATGACAATTTAGTTGGTATGTGCCAAATAAGAAATGGATTGAAAGAATTAGGTGTTCAAACCCTTGGTCATATGGCTTATGGAATAAGGCCTTCTATGAGAAGAAAGGGTTATGCATATGAGGCTTCAAAAATAATGTTAGAGAAATTAAAAACTAGAGGTGTTTCTGAGGTTGTTGTTTGTCACTATTCTGAAAACGAAATTAGCCCTAAAGTTATTAAAAAATTGGGTTTTAATTACAGAAATTCCGTTGTTTCTAAAGTTACCGGTAAGAGATTAAATGTTATACAAAAATTATATAAGGAGAGTGTTTATGGATAATAAAAAATTTGCTATTTTAGCTATTATTATTGTGGTTGTATTATTGATTGTTGCTATTTTGTTGCCACAGAAAAAAGAAAAAGAAGAAAATTTTAAAGAAGAATTATTAGGTATTGATTATGGGATAGATGGAAATATTACAGAGTTAAAATATGATAAAGAAAATCCTGTTGTTGCTATATACATTGAAAAATATGGTTCTGTTGTTTTGGAGCTTTATCCTGATGTTGCCCCTAATACAGTTAATAATTTTATTTCTTTAACTAAAGCTGGATTTTATGATAATAATTCATTTCATCGATTAGTTCCGGGCTTTGTACTACAAGGTGGAGATCCTAATGGAGTTGGAAGTGGAGGACCTGGTTATAGTATTAAAGGTGAATTTATGAGTAATGGAGTAAAAAATGATTTATCTCATACGAAATGGGTTGTTTCTATGGCTAGAAGTAGTGATAAAGATTCTGCTGGTAGTCAATTCTTTATTTGCTTAGCGGATGCTAAAAACTTGGATGGAGATTATGCTTCATTTGGAAAAGTTATTGATGGATTTGCTATTTTAGAGAAAATTGAAAAGAATGAAAAAGTAATTGATTCTAATAGTGGAAAACTTCAAACAAATTTAAAAATAAAAAAAGTTTTAGTTGATTTGAAGGGTAAGGATTACCCAAAACCTGAAAAGATGAATTCTTAATAGAAAGAAAATATCATTTTTTTCTAGCTTATAAATTAAAAAGTATTATAAAACCATGCCATAGTAGGCATGGTTTTATAATTTAATATAACTAATTTATATTTAATCATTATATTCTGTAAATAATTTGCTTTTAGTAGCATCTTCTTGATTAAGATATTTTCCTTGATATTTTATGTTAGTATTTCCTACTATTGGGAAATAACAAATTTGACATAATTCCATATTTGGATAAATCTTTAAAGGTTCGACAACAAATAACTCAAGAGTCCATGTTCCCTTAAAGCCATTGTCTCCAAAACCAGCTGTGACGTGAATATTTAAACCAAGTCTTCCTATTGAACTTCTACCATTTAGCATAGGGACATAGTTGTTTGTTTCAGTGTATTCAACTGTTCTACCTAAATATAATTTATTAGGCTGCAATACATACCCTTCTTCAGGAATAATTATTTCTTTACACGCGTTTTCTTTTTTGGCATCAATTACTTTTTCATCATATACAAGTAGTTTGCTTCCTAAATGTAAATTGTAACTATTTGGATTTATATTTTTTTGATCAAACGGTCTAATAACAATATTGCCATTTCCTATTTGATTGATAATCTCTTCACCACTAATCATTTTCCTCACCCACAAATACTATAACAGATGGAATTATATTTAACAATAAAAATATGCTAAAAATTTTAAAATTTTTTTGCCCTTATTTCTTTTTTTTCTTAGAACTATATTTTATTTTCTTTTTCTTTTTGATATAAATAATTTAATAGCTTATGTTATAATATTTATAGTTAGTGGGTGGTTATATGAGGGAAACACGAAAAAATTTAAAATTTGCTTGGAAATATGCTAGGGGTCAAAAAAACAAAATATTTAGTTTTATTTTTTGTAATATTTTATATATTATTATTAGTGTTGTTGTTCCTATTTTAAGTTCTTATATCATTGTTAATTTAACTAACAATAAGTTACAGCAAGTTGTATTTATGACTTTTATGTTGTTTTTGATTCAAATAATACAAGACTTTATTGATTTCTTATGTTTTTATTTTTCTCAAGTTGCTTATCGTGAGACTTTTACAGAGTTGCAACTTGATTTAGGTAAATCTATTTTAAATCTAACTAATTCCTGTGTTGATGAACACTCATCTGGAGTATTTATTCAGAGACTTACTAATGATACTTCTAAAATAGCGGATGTTTTTAATCTTTTAAATTTTCAGATGACAGATTTATTAACTGATATTGGTATTTTTGTTGCAATATTAATTATTGATATTAGAGTTTTTCTTTGTTTAATTTTATTCATTTTGGTTATTGCTTATTTTGAAAGAAAACGTGTCCTTATTCATAGTAAAAAAGATAAGGAATTTAGAAGTGAGCAAGAAAAAGTATCTGGCTTTGTTGGAGAGTTAGTTCGTGGAGTTCGTGATATTAAAATGTTAAGTGCAGAAAAAAGCTTTTTGGCAGAATTACGTAGTCGGTTGGTAAATCTAAATTTAAAAAGATATAATATGAGTAAGGTTCAAAGAACATATCGCTTTGGTATTAATGTATTAAGAAATCTTTTGGGATTGGTAATGATTATTTTATTAGTGTATTTAATTTCCCTTAATGAATTAACGATTGCAGCAGCTTTAGTTGTTCATAACTATGTTGGAAGAGTTACTTATGTTGTAAATAGTTATAGTTATTTATTGGAGGGCCTTAAAAGTTTTAATTTATCTTGTAGTCGTATTTTTGATATTATATATGGAAAACAATTTCCAAAAGAAAAATTTGGTAAAAAACATTTAGATGTTATAAAAGGAAATTTTGAATTTAGGGATGTTTCATTTGGATATAAGGAAGATAATTGTTTTCTTAGGAATTTAAGTTTTAAAGTTAAAGCTCGTTCTACTATTGCCTTTGTAGGTAAAAGTGGTGCTGGCAAAACGACGATATTTAATTTATTGTGTAAAATGTATGAACCGATTTCTGGTAAAATATTTATTGATGGAGAAGATGTTTTGTCTTTAGATAGAGAATCTATTCGTGATCATATTACGATTATTTCCCAAAATCCTTATATTTTTAATTTAAGTATTCGAGATAATTTGCGATTAGTAAAAGAAGATGTTACTGATTCAGAAATAGAAGAAGCTTGTCGGGTTGCTTGTTTGGATGATTTTATTGAGGGCTTACCAGATAAATATGATACTATTGTAGGTGAAGGTGGAATTAATTTATCTGGTGGGCAAAGGCAGAGATTAGCGATTGCTAGAGCGTTAGTTCAAAAAACGGAGATTATTTTATTTGATGAGGCAACAAGCGCTTTAGATAATGAAACACAGATGAAAATCCAACAGGCTATTAATCATATGAAGAGGGATTATACTATTTTGATTATTGCACACCGTTTGTCTACAATTATTAATTGTGATAGAATTTTGTATTTAGAAAATGGTAAAATAGCAGCAGAAGGAACTCATAAGGAGTTATTAGAAAAGAGCTTAGAATATAAGGAACTATACAATGCAGAAATAGAAAAATAATGGTATTGACTTTTTTTAATTTTAAAGTTATAGTTTACACATAAGTGTGATGACGGGTGTGGAAAGCCCCGAGCAGTATAGAATAGAGAGATTCTTCTAGAATAAGTAAGGTGGAACCGCGGGTATTACTCGTCCTTACAAATTCTAGAAGTTTTTTATATTTTGGAGGTGATATTATTAATATTTTTATTTCTTGCTCATCGCATATAGAAATAGATGAGAAGTATATTAAGGATGCTGATTATATTGCTAATGTTCTTTCTAAAAATAATGATTTGGTAATTGGTATTGCCAGTTGTGAAGGAGTTCCTGGTAAAGTTTTAAATAGTTTTAAGGAAAATAATAGGGATATAGAAATAGTAACACTTAAAATATATAATGAGGATCAGGATAAGTTTAATTATGCTAATTTTAATTATGTTGATACAACTTTTGATAGAACTAAAATTATATATGATAAAAGTGATGTTTTGTTAATGTTACCTGGAGGGACTGGTACTTTAGCAGAAATATTATCATTTTTGGAAGAAAAGAGAACTAAGAATGATAATAAGGATATTATTTTGTATAATAAAGATAATTATTATGTAAAGTTGATTGAAATTATTAATAATTATGTTAAAAATAATTTTAATGATTCTAATATATTTGATTATATAAAAGTGTTTAATGATATAAGTGATTTATTAAGATATATGGAGGATAGTTATGAGTGTAGATAGTTTAAATAAAATAAGAGAATATTGTAGACAATATGGATTTATATTTCCAGGAAGTGAAATATATGATGGATTTGCAAATACTTGGGATTTTGGTCCAGTAGGTGTAGAACTTAAAAATAATATTAAAAAAGCATGGTGGAAGAGATTTGTTCAAGAGGATATGAATACTTATGGTGTAGATGCAGGTATTTTAATGAATCCTAGAGTATGGGAAGCTAGTGGACACGTTGATTCATTCTCTGATCCTAAAATGGATTGTAAGAAATGTAAACAAAGATTTAGAGCCGATAATATGATTGAAGAGCATTCTGCTGGAAAAGTGGCTGCAGAGGGTATGACAAATGAAGAAATGGAAGGCTACATTAGAGATAATCATATTGTATGTCCTAATTGTGGTGGATTTGATTGGAGCGAAATTAAGCAATTTAAGTTAATGTTTGAAACTAGTCGAGGAACAGTAGAAGGTGCTAAAGATACCGTGTATTTAAGACCTGAAACATGTCAAGGTGAATATGTTAATTTTGCTAATGTTCAAAGAACTGCTAGAGCAAAGGTACCATTTGCAATTGCTCAAATTGGTAAAAGTTTTAGGAATGAAATTACGCCAGGTAATTTCTTATTTAGAACAATTGAATTTGAGCAAATGGAATTACAAAAGTTTTGTCATGAAAAAGATGGGATGACTTTCTTTGATGATTATAAAAAGCGTGCTATGGACTTTGTTGCTGATTTAGGACTTGATAGAGAGAAGCTAAGATATCATGATCATGATAAGTTAGCGCATTACGCTAAAGCTGCATGTGATATTCAATATAAATTTCCAATTGGATGGGAAGAATTAAATGGTATTCATCATAGAGGAACTTGGGATTTGTCTCGTCATTCTGAATTTTCTGGTAAAAAATTAGAATATCAAGATCCAGAAACAAATGAGAAGTATACGCCTAATGTAATTGAGTATTCAATAGGGGCAGATAGACTTACTTTAGCGATACTTTGTGAAGCATACAATGAAGAAAAAGTTTTAGAAGATGACACTAGAGAAGTAATGCATTTTAATCCTGTTATAGCACCATATAAAGTTGCTGTTCTTCCACTTGCTAAAAAATATCACAGTGAAAAAGCTATTGAAGTATATCATAAGTTGTCTAAATGCTTTATGACCACTTATGATGAATCTGGATCTATTGGTAAAAGGTATCGTAGAAGTGATGCTATTGGTACTCCTTGGTGTATTACAGTGGATAATGAAACGATTAATAATGGTACAGTTACAGTTAGAGATAGAGATACAATGGAACAAATTACACTAAAGATAGATGAAGTTGTTGATTATGTTCAAAAAAGAATTGATTTTTAACACTATTATATAAATTTTGAGGTGTTTTTTGTGAAAAATGGAGATAATCAAAAAGTAAATTCGTTCGGAGATGAAATAGAATATTTTACTGAGGAAAATTTTAATCAAGATTTTGTTCAATTTATTGGTTTTGTAAATAAATATTTAGCTCAAGCTCGTATAAATGGTAAGAATACTAATTTTTGTATTCATGTAAAAAAAAAGGATAATAAAATATATTATTTTACTTGCCTTAATGATTATCCTTATGATGATGGCTATATTCGATTATCAGATGAAGCAGGTTTAGAAAAAGTGTATGAATTAGTTCAAAAAAAATTTTTGGATAATGAGCTTTCAATAGGGTGTATTTTTGGTAAAATAAATAGTCCGACTATTGATCCTATTATTACCATTGATGGAAATGTTCATTTATGGTTGGAGGGCGATTTTTTTGATCAAGAGTGGACTTCAGAAGTAAAATCTAGTTTGAGGCATAAATAAATTAGAAGGTTTTTAGAGGTGTTATATGGTAAAAATTGGAGTTCCTTTGAGATACTCTCATTTGGATGATAATCGTCCTATCTTATTTTTGGGTGAAAGAGTGCGCCGTTGTTTACAAAAGGCTGGAGCAATGGTTATTCCGATTGCTCAAGTACAGGATGTTGATTATGCTGATACAGAATTTGATCAATTTGAAGAACTTACATTAGAAGAAAAAAAAGAAATTGATGATTATTTAGATATGGTTGATGGAGTTTTTTTCCCTGGAGGAAATAAGGTTACTCCATTTGATCAATATTTATTAGAGCGTTGTATTGATAAAGACATTCCTACTTTAGGAGTTTGTCTTGGGATGCAATTAATGAGTTGCTACAAGGAAGCATTTAAGGTGTATGAGACTGATTCTTATATTAATCATTGTCAAGAAGATGATTTTATATTGTCACATAAAGTTATTGTTAAGAAGGATTCTTTGCTTTATAGGATTATTGGAGAAAAAGAAATAATGGTTAATAGTTTTCATCATTATCATGTAAGTGAAAATCCTTTTTATGAGATTAGTGCTGTAAGTGAAGATGGTTACATTGAAGCAATTGAAAAAAAAGATAGAATATTTCATTTAGGAGTTCAGTGGCATCCTGAAATTAGTTATGATTTTGATGAGAATTCTAGAAAAATAATTGATTCTTTTTTAGACGTTTGTTTAAAAAATGGTCATTGCAATGAAGAAAAATGAAAAAATGTGACAAAATTACAAAAAGTTGTCAGTTTTTAGTTGACAAAATAAGGTTTTATGCATAGAATATTTGTAGTCGAGAAAAAAGGAAAGAGATTTATATCCACCTGATTAGCGAATAGCAATGGGTAAGAGGCCTATAATGATAATTAAATTTATTTAATTTGTTATGGTTTTTTAGTGGATATAAGTTTTATATCTGCTTTTCTTATTTTATGGAGGTGTTAGGTATCGCAAAAGATAATAATAACATGTTGATTAATGATCAAATTAAAGTTCGTGAAGTGTTGGTTATTGGGCCAAATGGGGAACAAGTTGGGCTTAAGTCTATTGAGGATGCAAAAACTTTAGCAAGTTATGCAGCACTTGATTTGGTTTTAATAAGTCCAAATGCAAATCCACCAGTTTGTAAGGTGATGGATTATAACAAATTTCGTTATGAAAAACAAAAGAAAGCAAAAGAGGCTTTGAAAAAGCAAAAAGCTAACATGTCTGAACTTAAAGAATATCGTTTATCACCTGTTATTGATGTTGGAGACTTTGAAACAAAGCTTAGAAATGCAACTAAGTATCTAGAAAAAGGTGATAGAATTAAGCTTACTATTCGGTTTAAAGGGCGCCAGATGGCTCATACAGAATTGGGTAAGGAAGTTCTTGAGCGTTTTGCCGACAGAGTGAAAGATTATGCAGATGTAGAACAAAGTCCTAAGTTAGATGGTAGAACAATGACTTGTGTTTTAGCACCTAAAAAAGGCAAATAATGTAGGAATGGAGGAATAAAAATGCCAAAAATAAAGACACATAAGGGAACTGCTAAGGTAACTAAGAAACTTGGAAATGGTACTTATAAAATTGGAAAACCAGGTAGTAGACATAATACTGGTAAGAAAAGTGCAAGCTTTAATAGAGGTTGTAGAAAGGGATCTAGTCTTAGTAAGGCAGACAAAAATAGATTAAAGAATGTAATCTAGTTCGAATTTTGAAGGAGGGATAAACATGGCAAGAGTAAAAAATGGAGCAGTTACAAAAGCTCGTCATAAAAAAGTATTAAAACAAGCAAAAGGTTATTTTGGTAGTAAGCACAGATTATATAAAACTGCCAAAGAACAATTAATGCATTCTGGTCAATATGCATTTAGAGATAGAAAGCAAAAGAAAAGAGATTTTAGAAAACTATGGATAACAAGAATCAATGCTGCTTGTAGACAAAATGATATTTCTTATTCAAGATTTATTGAAGGTTTGACAAAAGCAGGTGTTGAGGTTAATAGAAAAATGTTATCAGAGATTGCTATTAATGATTCAAAGACTTTTGCAGAATTAGTAAAAATTGCTCGTGATGGAAAAGCAGGAAAAATTAAACCTGCTACAGAAGTAGCTGGTAATGAAGTTACTGTAGGAGGAGTAAAAAAAGAAAAAGCTGATTCTAAAAAAGTAGAAAAAGAAACAACTAAGAAAGAAGAGAAAAAAGAAGAAAAGAAAACAAAAAATGTTGATTATTCTAAAATGACTGTTGCTGAATTAAAAGAAGTTGCTGCTAAAAAGAAAATCAGTGTTGCTGGAATGAAGAAAGCTGAAATTATTGAAGCTTTATCTAAATAAAAAAACATATTAGTGGATTTACTAATCGAGTGCCATTGTGGTGATTAGTTTTAGAAACTAATAGATGATAAAAACGAAAAGGAGAATTATAAATGACTGTTGTATCAATGAATTATTTATTAGAAGCTGGTGTTCAATTTGGACATCAGAAAAGAAGATGGAATCCAAAAATGAAAGAATACATCTTCACAACTCGTGATGATATTTATATTATCGATTTACAGAAAACTGTAAAAAAGATTGAAGAAGCATATGAAGCAATGAAAGAGATTGCTCAAAATGAAGGGAAAGTCTTGTTTGTAGGTACTAAGAAGCAAGCCCAAGAAGCAGCTGAAGAATCTGCTGTAAGAACAAATATGTATTTTGTTAATGAAAGATGGTTGGGTGGTACTTTAACAAATTTCAAAACTATTCGTTCTAGAATTCGTAGAATGGAAGAAATTGAAAAAATGGAAACCGATGGTACTTTTGAAGCTTTACCTAAAAAAGAAGTTATTCAAATCCGTAAAGAATATGATAAGTTAAATAAAAATTTAAGAGGAATTCGTGAAATGAAGAGAATGCCTCAAGCTATGGTTATTGTAGATCCTCGTAAGGAAGAGATAGCTATTAAAGAAGCTCGTATTTTAGGAATCCCAGTATTTGGTATTGTTGATACTAACTGTGATCCAGATATGGTTGATTATGTTATTCCAGGTAATGATGATGCTGTTCGTTCCGTTAAATTATTAATTGGAGTATTAGCAAATGCTATAGCAGAAGTTAACGGTAATGAGATCATTGATTATGTTAGTGAAGATGATAAAAATAAAGCAGATAAAAAGAACGAGAAAGAGGAAAAAGTAGAAAAAGTTGAGAAAAAAGAAGCATTAAAGACTTCTGAAGTAAGTGAAGATAAGGAAGAAACTAAGAAAGAAGTAAAAAAAGAAGAGAAGAAGGTTTCTGTTAAAAAAGTAGAAGAAGATTTAAATGAATTAACATTAGCTGATTTAAAAGCAAAAGCAAAAGACGCTGGCATAAAGGGTTATTCTACTATGAAAAAAGCTGAAATTATTGAAGCTTTAGAAAAATAATATTACTTAGGGGGATAGATGTTCTGTTTCCCTTTTTTGTTAAAAAATCTTTTGAAAAAGGGATTTTTGATTTATAATATGTATGGAATATATTTGTTAGGAGGATTTAAATGAAAGCAAGTGATGTAAAAGAATTAAGAGAAAAAACTGGTGCTGGAATGATGGATTGTAAGA
>CACZQK010000025.1 GCA_902783315.1 uncultured Erysipelotrichaceae bacterium
AAAAGACACCATGAAACTTTCGGTTCCCTTTTGGAGACGCTTGACATCAAATTGAACCATCATTTCAACCCCTTATCTACTTTCTATAGTATTTTATCAAATATTATTATATAATAATTTTACAAGAATAGCAAGGAGCGTGAATTGGAAAATGCAAAAAAATAACAATAGAGGATTTGTACTTGCTGAAACACTTGTAGTCACAATATTTTTGATGACAATTTTTACAATGCTATATGTCAATTTTTATCCATTAATTGGAGAATATGAAAAACGTGAAACATACGATGATGTAGATGGTAAATATGCAGCATATTGGTTAAAAAGACTTATAGAGGATAACTCTTATTCAATACCAGATTCAAAAGTAAATAGTTTTAGAACAAAAGGCTATGTTAGATTTGAGTGTAACGATGTAGTAGGAAACGACAAACGACAAACTTGTATAAATCTTGTTCAGTCCTTAGAAATAGAAAATTGCAACCATGAAGGAAATCTATGTGAAATATATATCACGAAATATCGGTTAGGAGGGCCAGATGGCGATGTTTGGTTTAAATCAACAGTAGAGAATAATACCGATAAAGCCTATCAGGAAGTAGGAGATATACAATCATATATTAATAAATGCAAAGGAACACTAAATAATGAAACAATACTAGCAAAGTGTACAAAACAAGCTCATAAAAAACTATTTAGGAGTGGCTTTAAAGACTACATAGAAACTCTTCCTGATTATAGAGCAGAATCATTAAACTATGCAAAATATCGTGTAATAACAAGTATTCATCACAGAAAGGATAATAATAACTATTATTCCTATTCAACAATCGAGGTGAATCGCTAATGAAAAAATTGAATAATAAAGGAATTACCACAATAGAAGTATTAATTTGCTTTGTATTAATTGTTATTATTAGTATTTCTATGTATAATACAGTATCTATATACAATGAAAGAAGAATAATAGAAGGCTATAAGCAAGAAGTTACGTCATATAAAAATATTTTAACAAAAATGATTCAAGATGATTTTATAAAAATAGGCCTAACTCATGCAACTTATGAAAGAAAAATAGCTGATTCAGATGGAACAGTAACTCATGTGGTAACTTGTAATTTAAAAGATGGTACAAATAGACAACTAATAATTGAGCAAAGGATTGGATATTCTAATTATCATATAAGTGGTGCTAAAAATCAGAGTGATAAGTTTATGATTAGATATGGAATTTATTCAGAAGATCCAACAAAAAGTGATATTATTGAATACCCAATTCCAGATTTAGGAGAAATAGAAATACCAGCCAATCCATCCTTAGGGGTTACAAAACATACTGTAAAAGATTTAAGTATAAACAATGTTTTAATTAGTATTGAAGATGACAGTGTTTTATCCATTTATATTGGATTCTATCATCCAGAATTAACAACAAGATATGCCATATCTATTGTTTGTCCAATTGATTTTACATCAACAGGAACAGATGGAACTAAAAAGTGGGATTATTAAAGAATAATCCTTTTATAATATCCAAAAAATTAAAAAACAGAAAAAAGCTAAAATTGTCCCTTTAATTCTTCCTCGAAGAAAATTCCGATAGGAGATACTTGTATCGGCTATAATAGCCATAATTTGCATATGAATCGACACCCCTCCAAAAGAAATAAAAAAAAGAATCAATGCTGCTTGAAAAAAACAATTTGAAACAAGAGAAGTAGCAACAACTCCATTAGTTAAATCAAAGATACCACTGATAAAAATAAAAGATAATATTGAAAAAGAAAAATATTTTGTAAGAAAAAAAGAAATCAGATAAAAAAATAAAGAAGTTCCATAAATTAAAATTACAGTTTGAAAAGCTTGATAAATAGATTTAGAAAGAGTATTAGAAAAGTTTGGAATATAGATTTCTTTTTTTAAAAGAAAATTATCCTTCTTTTTTTTTCTAAAAAAAAACAAAAAGAGATTACTTATAATAATAGAAAAAAGAATTTTCCGAGCAAGAATCTTGCTTTTTAAAACAGAAGTTACTACTCCCATCACAAATAAAGGATTTGGAAAATGACTAAATTGTATAATCTGATTTGCTTCTATTTCATCAATAAACTGTTTTTCCAGTAATTCTTTTGTATATTTAGCTCCACTGGGAAAACCACTAATAAGACTAATTAGTAAAACATAAAATGAACTAGTATTAATATGGAAAATATCAAAGAAAACTTGAATAATACCATATTCAATAAGAAGACTAGATAAAATATAAAAGATAAAACTAGCTGGAAAAACTTTTGTAATAAACAATTTTGAATACTCTAAAATATGAGCTAAAGTATCTTCAGAGTAAAAAACACAAAGAATTAGAAAAACTAAAAAAGTGACAAGTATTAGTATACTTTTATGATTTTTTTTCATATTTCTCCTTTTATTTGTTATAATGTGAATAGGTGATAAAATGAAGAAGTTAGCAAGAAACACCATAGAATTAATAAAGGAAGAGTATAAGTTCCTTCTCTTTTTAATTCTTCTCTATTTTATATTACAAGTCCCACTAAATTATTACATTATAACAGGAGGTGGTACCAGTGATATATCATCCCGTATAGAAGTAAAAGATGCTTATAAAAGCAAAGGAAGTCTTAACATTAGCTATGTGACAGAATTGCCAGGAACCGTAATGACATACTTGTTAAGTTACATCATACCAACGTGGGAAAGAGAAAATGCTAATCTTTATAAATATTCCAAAGAAGAAAGCACTACTGATATTAGTTTTAGAAATGACCTAGATTTAAAGACGGCCTCTTCCCAAGCTACATATTGGGCTTATACTTTAGCAAATAAAGAATTAATAAAAACAAATTCAGACTTATATGTCATCACAATATTTGAAGGATATAATACCCCCCTAAAAGTGGGAGATAAAATCAAAAGTATGGATAATTACTCCTATGAAACAATAGAAGAATACCGTAACTATATCCAAACAAAAAAAGAAAATGAAGAAGTAACAATTAAAATTGAAAGAAATAATAAAACGAAAGAAATAAAATCAAAGATATATTCTTATAAAGACCATTTAATACTAGGAGTAGGACTTCAATTTTTAAATGAATATAAAACAGATCCTAAAGTAAAGATAAACTTTAAAGCTAGAGAATCAGGACCATCAGGAGGACTAATTACAACTCTAGAAATATATAACCAGCTAACAAAAAAAGATATTACTAAAGGACTACGAATTGCTGGAACTGGTACCATAGAAGAAAATGGGACTATTGGAGAAATAGGGGGCATAGAACATAAAATATTAGGTGCAGAAAATGACAACATAGATATATTTTTAGTACCATCAGGAAACAACTATAAAACTGCCAAAGAATACAAAAAACAAAAGAAATTAAAAATAAAGCTCATAGAAGTAAAAACGATTCAAGATGCTTTAATAAAATTGGAAAACGTCAAAAAGTAAAAAGGATGAAATAAGATGAAAAAAGTATTAAAAGTATTAATGCTAGTAACGATAATGTTAATAGTTTACCAAGCAAAGGCTGCTAATTATACTATAAAAGAATTAATCCCAGTAAATATAAAAACAACTATTGTAACCAATAACTTTAGTTATAAAGAGTTTTACTACAATGAAGAAACTAACTCTGTTGATTTTACGAATATTAAGAATTTAACAGACAAAGAATTACCAATCAGTATAAGTATAGCTCTCTTTGGAGCTGACAAAAGAAATATTAGTATCATCAATCACTGTTCACCAGAAGAAAGACTAGGGAGTAAAGAAGAAAAAACATATGCTATAGGGGTAACATCGGAAGACTTACCAGATGATAAAAATATTAAAAATGTGAAGTATATAGCTATTCTAGGTGATAATATTAATTGTAGAACATCGGGAAATGGAGAATTTGTAGACCAAACAATAAAAGAGATAGGCATGGTAAAAAATAAAGCATTAGATGAACAAACAGAATTACTTCTTCAAATTTTAACAGTAATTGGTATTATTTTAATTACATTATTTTTATATAAATTTTTATTTACCACAACTTACCAAAATAAAGATGGAAATAGTGTTAGAAGAGATTATAAAAAATATAATAAAAAACTACAAAAAGAAAGAGAAGAAGAATTAAGAAGAAATCCACCAAAAGTCAAAGAACCTAAAAAGATAAAAACCGATGAGGTCTTAAAGCAAGAAGAACAAGCTAAAAATGAAAATAAAGATGAAACGGATTTACATAATTTATATAAATAGTTGATTTTAATCCCTATTAAGGATACAATATGCATAATAAAAAAGACTTAACTATAATAGGAGAAATATATGAAAAAATTATTAAATCTAACCTTTATTTTAATGCTTTTAACCGGAATAAAGACTCCCATTATTATCAACGTAGAGGAAAAGAAACCAGATAAAAATATTGAAAAAATACAAGTTTTTCTAAATGATATAAACAATCAAAAATTTGAAGAAGCTATTGAATTAATAGATATTGCGACAATAAATAAATATAAAAAAATAAAATTATCAAAAAAAGATTATATTAATTCTTTAGATAACGACGTAAGTAGAAAATTCATTAAATATAAAATAAATACAATAAAAAAGAAAGAGAATAAAAGTACATTATATGGTATTATTTTGAAAAGAATATTAAAAAAAGATGATATTAATTATGAAATATATACAGTTGAAGGTGAAATACCAGATTATAATATAAAAACTCAGAAATTACAGCAAAAAAAAGTTAGAGACATAGTATATATTAATCCAGAAAATTCTAAAATTTATGGTACATATATTTTAAATAATATGTTCAAAAGTTATTATTGTATAATAAATTAACAATATTAAAAGGACTGAAAAAAGTTTCAGTTTTTTTTTGCAAGAAATGAAAAATCACACAATTTCCCATAATTTGCTGATAATTCTGACATAATTTAGCAATATGATAATAATGTAAAGGAGGAATGCTTATAAGAATAAGATGAGAAAAATAAATAGTAAAGCAGTAATAAAAATAATAATATAGAAAAATAAAAAATAAAAGAGAAAGGGATGATAATAGAGAACAAATAAAAATAGTGGTATACTAGGGATAGGTGGTATTTATGTATACAATATGTTTGGTAGAAGATGAAGAGGCTTTATCAAATATAGAAAAATTATATTTGGAAAAAGCCGGTTATGAAGTTATTTGTTTTAAAACAGGAAAAGAAGCAGTAGACTATATTGGACAAAAAGTAGACTTATGGATTTTAGATATTATGTTAGGAGATGATGTAAGCGGCTACAATGTAATCCAAGAAATTCGAAAGAAAGACAAAAATGTTCCCGTGATTTTTACATCAGCCAGAGATCAAGAAATTGATAAAATATTTGGTTTGGAACTAGGAAGTGATGATTACATGACAAAGCCATATTCAAGTAAAGAACTAGTATTAAGAACAAATAATATAATAAAAAGAGTATACAAAGATAAAAACGAAAAAAATACAATCAACTACGATGAATATATAATTGATTTAGACAAAAGAGTTGTAAAGCAACAAGAAAAAGAAATCAAACTTACAACTTTAGAATTTGACTTAGTATTACTCTTTATAAAAAATAGGGATAAAAGTTTTTCAAGAGAAGAAATACTAACCAATGTTTGGGGAAATGATTATTTTGGTACAGACAGAGTAGTAGATGATTTAGTACGCAGAGTAAGAAAGAGATTACCAAAATTAAAAATAGACGCTATTTATGGATATGGATATCGATTATCATGAACATAAAGAAAAATAGTTTAAGTAAGCAATTATTGCTTGTTGTAGGAATTGCTTTTGTCTTACTCTTTATATCTTTAGGCGTTATATTACCTAGAATGTTAATCCCTGTAGCAGAGCAAAATATATATGGTTATTTAAGTGAACCACTAAAAATATATGATAATGATGTAGACAATAAATTATTAAATACCGAAATAGCTTATATTTACATATCTGATAATACTGTAGTTACAAGTTCAAATATAGAAGAAGTAATAAAATACAATGATTTAAATAAAATCATAAAAAAGATGAAAAAGTCCTACGGCAAATTTTTATACAATCATAAATACTATTATTACTACAAATTAACGAATGCTCAAATAACAAAAATAGCTATTGCCAATGACAATTATATCAACAGAACAAAGACTGCCATAATTAGTGCTATCTTTCCCTCGCTATTAGCAACATTTCTATTAATAGGACTAATGATTGTATATTGGTCTTCATTAGTAGTAAGAAAAATAGAAAAGTTAAAAAATAAAATTGATAATATCGACAACCCAAATTATAACCACAAAATCGATTTTACAATTGATGATGAGATTCGGTCTCTTGCTTTAGCGCTAGAAGACATGCGTATCTCGCTTGTTAGTCAAGAAAAATATCGAAATCAAATGTATCAGAACATATCACATGATTTTAAAACCCCTCTAACAGTAATTGAATCTTATATAGAAGCTGTAGAAGATGGAGTAGAAGAAAAAGATATTGCTTTCGATATTATTAAAAATCAAACTAAAAAATTAGAACAAAAAGTACACTCTCTTCTTTACTTAAATAAACTTGACTATTTAAAAAATACTAAGCAAACAAAAGAAATAGTAAACATGGAAAAAATGATTAATGATGAAGTTAATAAATTTAAATTCCATAGAAAAAATTTAAAATTTGAAATCTTCTATGACAAAAAAGCAAAATATTATGGTTCAGTAGAAAATTGGGAAACAATATTAGACAACATTCTAAGCAACTTTATAAGATATGCAAATAAAACAATAAAAATAACTGCTAAACCGAATAAGATAATACTATATAACGATGGGGATCAAATAGATAATGATTTTTTAGAAGTAATTTTTACCCCGTTCCGAAAAGGTATTAAAGGTGAATTTGGATTAGGATTATCCATTGTCAAAAAAACATTAAATATAATGGGTTATGATATTACAATAAGAAATGAAAAGAAAGGAGTATCGTTTATTATAATAAGTCAAAAGAAAGCGCATAAATAGCGTTTTTTTTTAGCTAATAAGTATTACCAATTACATTTACTATGAACATATGCTATATAAAATATGTTTAAAACAATTTTAACATTCTTTTTACTAGTCTTTGTTAATAATCTAAAAGTAATGATTTACATAACACTATTTATTGTTTCAATACCCATGCTTTTCAATACCAGAAATTATAATAATGAAATTTTTAAAAATAGCGAAAAAGAATAAAATTCAATATATAAATCAAAATGAAATTATTGAGAAAGTGTAAAAAATTCGTTATAATAATACTAGGTGATAAAGTGAAAAGAGTAAAAAATAATACAGTGCAAATAATACTAAATTTAATCATAATATCAATAGGGTGCATGATTGCAGCCCTTGCCATAGAATGCTTCTTAATACCAAATACCATATTAGATGGAGGTATTACAGGTATATCAATCATTATACATAAAGTATTTAAAATTCCCCTAAGTTTATTAGTTATTATTTTAAATATTCCCTTTGTCTATATTGGGTATAAAAATTTAGGAAAACACTTTGTGATTAGAACAGTCTATTCTATGATAGTATTTTCAGTCTTCCTAGACTATTTCAAAAACATTCAATCTTTTACTAATGAAATGCTTTTAGCAACAGTATTTGGCGGAGGACTCTTAGGAATTGGTGTAGGGCTAGTAATTCGGTTTGGAGGCTGTGTTGATGGAACAGAAAGTGTGGCCATTGTAATAAGTAAAAAATTCAATTTTAGCGTCGGACAAATTGTTTTAATATTTAATTTAATTGTTTTTACTATAGCTGGATTTATTTTTGGATTTGACAGAGCAATGTATTCTCTCCTTACTTATATAATAACATTTAAAGTAATTGATTTTGTAGCCGAAGGAATAGATGAAGCTAAAGCCGCTATGATCATTACTGACAAAGGAACAAAACTATCTGATGAAATATACAATAGATTAGGAAGAACAACTACGACATTAAGAGGAAAAGGGCTAATTAGTGGTGAAAAAGCAGTGCTATACTGTGTCCTAACAAGAATGGAATTATTTGAATTAAAACGGATTGTAGAAGAGATGGACGAAAGTGCCTTCGTAACCATAAATGATATATCAGATATTATAGGAAATCATATTAAAAGTACAAAAAACAAAAAAACAACATAAAAGAATTATCTATGAAAGAAATAGATTATAAAAATATCATAATAATAGTTATAAGAAAAATAAGAAAAACGCTTGCCGAAAAATTATCGTAAGACATGAAAGAGGAAACCATATGATAGGAATCATAAGCAATGAACTAGAAGGATTTAGTATAATAGAGCAAATTAATAGAAAATATCCCAAAATAAATATATATTTATGTAAGACAAATGAGAATCTTGAAGAACAAATAAAAACATTAAAAAACAAAAAATGTAAAATTATTATTCTTCCAAAAGAAGATAAAAAGATAACAGAAAAGTATACTGAAATTAGCTTTATATCAATAGAAAAAAATATAGAACAGCAATTCATTTTGTTTGAAGAAAAAATGCTTTGTAAAGCAATTGATATAGGAAACACTGAAAAAATAGAACAAATAATAAAAAATACTAAAATTTCCAAAAATGGAAAAATTCTTTTAAGAAATCCCAAGATGTTATGGATAGAAGACTTAATAAAAAAGGTATATAAAAACGAAATTGTAAACATAACAGACATATTATTAGAAGAAATTAATAAAATAATAGAGGAGAAAGATTTAAATCCTAAGGAGAATGGAGTTCGTAGTATATTGATGTAAAATAGAAAGGATTATAATATGACAAAAAAAGATACTCTGTTTTATAAAATAATAAAGCCTTTGCTGGCTTTTTTGGTATATTTTTTAGTGAGGCCAAAGATTGTTGGAAAAGAAAATATTCCAAAAGAAGGACCAGTTGTGTTTGCTGGAAATCATACAAAATGGTTAGATCCAATAATGCTATGTGCCATAGTAAAAAAAAGACAGGTTCACTTTTTAGCAAAAATAGAACTATTTAAAGGACCTATTTCAATAATCACTAGAGGTATGGGCGCAATCCCAGTAAACCGTAAGATACACGATAAAAAAGCTTTACAAACATCTATCACCCTATTAAAAGAAGGTTTATGTATTGGTGTTTTTCCAGAAGGTACAATAAATCGCACTAAGAACTTAATCATGCCATTTAAAATAGGAGCTGTAAAAATGAGCAAGGAAGCTAATGCCATCTTGACTCCGTTTGTAATAACAGGAAAATATCATCTTTTTCGAAAAAAGATAAAGATAGAATTTCTAAAACCATTAAAGATAGAAGATGATTTAGAACTTTCTAATCAAAAATTAATGAAAGTCATAAAAGATAAAATTAGAAAGGAACAAAAAAATGACAGCTAAAAAAGCAACCCCACTTTTATATAAAATAGCCAAGCCAGTTTTAACTCCCTTATATAAGCTTTGGTATAATCCTAAAATTATTGGAAAAGAAAATATTCCCAAAGAAGGGCCAGTTATTATAGTCGGAAATCATATTCATATCATGGATCAATGTAATATTATTATTTCAACAAAAAGATGTATTTACTATATGGCCAAAAAAGAGTACTTTGATAAAAAGTACAAAGAAGGAAAATTTCCTTGGTTTTTTAAACAAACAGGATGTATACCTGTAGATAGAAGTAAGAAAGATGACAAAGCCATAGAATCGGCTTTAGAAGTTTTAAAAAATCAAAAAGTTCTAGGCCTATTCCCAGAGGGGACAAGAAATAGCATAAAGGAAGAAAAAATAAAAGAATTATATAATAATTACTATAGAAATAAAATAAAATATAATGATTTTTTCAAAAAGATAAAAAAGAATAAAACATCATTTATTAATTATCTAGAAGAACTAAAGGAAAAGAAAATAATAACAAAAAGAGAATTTCTAGATAATCTTCATGATGCCAATGCCTTTTTAAAAAAATTGATAAAATCGAAAAAAATAACAATAGAAGATTATTATAATCATATTTTATTACCATTGAAATTTGGAGCAGTATCACTAGCAAAAAAAACGGATGCCTACATTGTTCCATATGCTATAACTGGAAATTACAAGTTTCGCAGCAAAAATTTACTTATTAGAATTGGCAAACCATTCAAGATAAAAACAAATCTAGAAGAAGCTAATTTGCTTTTAGAGCAAAAAATTAAGTCTCTAATAAAAGAAAATGAAACAATTAGTGAAAAATAGTGTAAACTAAAGAAACCTTGTCAAAAATACGGTTTCATTTTGTGCTATGATAAACTTGGTGATGATAATGCAGAATGAATTTGATAAAGAAATAAAATATAAATTATATAGAAGTGTAAAAGAAATACTACATCCAACCATTTCAAAGAAGAATATTAGTAATTATAGAATTGTTATAAAAGAAGATATCTTTCCAATAAGAGTATTTTATCCAAAGAAAGTAACAGGAATTAATAAGGTAATAATATATATTCATGGAAACGGAAAAGTCACAAACTGTTCTGGAAAATATTCCGATATCTGTAAAAAAATAGCCTTAGAGACCAATCATCTTTTAATTGCAATTGAATATCAAATAGAAAAAAAGCCCTTAGAAAAAACCTATCAAAAAATAGCTAAAACAACAAAATATTTATATGAGGAATTGACAGAAAATGGTATCAATACAAAAGACATTACTTTAATGGGAGACTCTACTGGATGTAATATGATAGCGGGAATAAATTATTTAAGTAAAGAAAAAAACAAGATAAAAAAAGAAGTACTTTTCTATCCTATATTAAGTTTAAAATATTTTGATGTATCAAAATACAAATCTTTAGAAGAAAATAAAGAATTTAATTCTCATCTAATAGAAAGTCTGCAAGGCTATTTTTCAAAAATAGTCTCTAAAGAAGATTTAAATAAGGATATTTTAACCCCTCTAAAAGTAAATCAAGAAAACACCCCCAAGACATTAATATTAGTTGGAAAAGTAGATTCATTAAAAGAAGAAGCAGAAGAGTATTATAATTTGTTAAAACCTCAAAAAAGAAAATATGTTGAGATACCTTTCTGCGCCCATGGCTTTTTAAAAAGTATGGATAAAGAATTAGAAACAGAAATATTTGAAAAATTAAACAATTTTTTACAATAAAGCATGATTTATAGTGAAAAATGATGTATACTAAGTACAAAAGGAAAGGAATATAATGAAAAAGTATAAAATAATAATAACAAGTATTATCGTTCTTTTAGCAACAACAGGCTGCAATTTTAAGAACGAAAATTCATCCCAAGTCATTAGTAATGGAAAGGCAATAAACACATCCTCTATGAAACATAAACACTGTACGAGACAAGGTAAAGTAGAAGGTGGATCTGCTAACTTGAGTTATGAGTTGTTCTATACAGGCGAAAATCTTAATATATTAAAATCAGAAGAACAGATTATATCAAATGACAAAAATATCTTAAAAACTTATGAAGATGCCTATCGCAAAATACATAAGAATTATGAAGGATTACAATATTATGATGCTGAAGTAGTACTAGGAGATACCTCTGTAACAAGTATCATAACAATAAATTATGACAAGATTAATATAAAAAAACTCCTTGCCATTGAAGGAGAAGAAGATAATATTATTGAAAATGGTACTGCAAAAGTGTCAAAATGGCTAGAATTGTCCAAAAAATTTGGCACAAAATGCGAAGAAGTAGAAGATTAACTTCTTTTTCTGTTCGGATAGTTTAACTGGATAAAATATTTCCCTCCGACGGAAATGATGAGGGTTCGAGTCCCTCTCTGAACACCAAATAATAGACATATAAACTGTTTTTATAAAGGTGCAGAAATTGTATTAGAATTTTGTAAGAAAAATGAAATAAAAAAAGCTATTCTACAAAAGAATAGTCCATCCTGCGGAGTTCTAACATATGATGGAACTTTTACAGGGACTCTTGCAAATTATTCTGGTATTACTGCAGAGTTGTTAAAAGAGAATGGTATAGAAGTTATTTCTTCAGAAGATATAGATAATTAAACAGGAAGATTAATTTTTACAATTTCAAAATATTATTACAAATGACAATGCAATGATTATCAGGAATTTCTTCCTGTTTGTTTATAGTCCAAACCATAACTGGATATTTTAAAGATAGTTTTAAAAACTTAGGAGTTCTTAATAATTTCTTATGAATAGCTAAAAAATCAGCTTTACTATAATGAATCATAAATAGGCTAGGTAACATAAATTGCAAAACTTTCTTATCATACTTTCTTTGTATCAAATAGCCAACTTCTAAATTGGGATAATGTTTTTTTAAATAACGAACAATTCTAGGATTAAAAGACTTTAATACAAAATTATGATAAGGAAGAAGTTCTTTTACAAGCTTTTCACAAATAAGTTTAATCCTTTTCGTATGTTTAATCTCAATGTCAATCATGACTTTATCCTGATTGAGTTCTAATACTTGCTTTAAAGTGGGTATTTTTTCTTTAGTATCTAGTAAAGAATAATGACAAAGTTCTTCATAAGTGCAATCAACTAACTCTTTAGAAATACCAGTCATTCTTTTTAAATTAAAGTCATGAAAAACAACTAAAATATTATCTTTAGTAAGTTGTACATCTAGTTCAAATGCATAAGAAAGAGAAATAGCTTTTTTAAAAGCCTTGATAGAATTTTCAGGAATATCTTCATTATTAAAAACGCCCCTATGAGCAATAATTTTATCTTTGATATTCATAAAATACCTCCATAAACATAATATGCAAATAATAATTCAACTATTTTAATCATAACAAAAAAAGTAGAAAATGAATAGCTTTTAAATAGCATTTGTGATACAATAAAGTATATTGATAGATGCCGATTTAGCTCAGTTGGTAGAGCAACGCATTCGTAATGCGTAGGTCGAAGGTTCAAGTCCTTTAATCGGCACCATTAAAGAATCTGGTTGAGCTTTGGTTCAATTTTCTAATAAATATCAATTCTAGAAATGGAATTGCTTTTTTATTTATAAGGAATTCTCTCCTTATAAAGAACAATGTAAAAATAAAAGAGAGTGGCCATGATACTCTCTAAAAAGATTCATATTATGGTAACCTCTCTAAGCCAAACGGGAAAGAATAAAATAAGTATTGATGACACAATTGCTGAGTTAAAAAGACAAATACTAGAGAAAGAAGAAACAAAAGAATTAAAGCTTACTCATGAAGATATATTAATTAAAAGTGGTATAGATTTTATAAATCACGTGAAACTTCCAATGTTATATAAAGCAATCTAGAATGTTGGAAAGAATTGAACTGTAAAGCAAAATCTAGAATAATAATGAATTATATTGATGATATTAAATTAACTAAAAATTATAAAGGGCAATATGTAGTGGAAAGTATTAATTTTAGAATTATATTTTATAAAGATTTTAAAAAGTTATATGATGATGGCACTGAAGAATTAGATTTAAGCAAAAAAAGATGATTTTGAAAGATAAAATTATTGTCATCTTTTTTGCTTTTTCAGGCTACTATCATGTCTTTTGCACTACCAGTTATAGGTTTTCTCTCAAAACTATAATAATCATAATTTTCAGAAGAATAGCGAGTATCTGGTTGTTGTTCATATTTACTTATATTGACATACCTAATTGGAATACCAAATTCAGCTGCTACATCAATTTCAAATTGAGTTGGTGTATCTCTAGTTATTAAAATATAACTAGGTTTCATTACTTCACCAGTTGTTCCCATATTAACTGTTACTTCAGTATAACCTTGAGTACATGCAACAAATTTATCCACAGGGAGGTAACTGCTTTTTATTACTTTTCTATGTCGTCTAAACCTTACTTCATTTCCATTAGTTCTACCATCACCAAGCGTAGCAGACGTAATTATTCGCCCATTTAAATCGTCATAACCGAACGTTATTCTATTTTCTCCACAAAATAACGATGATAATTTTGTTTCATTTAACAATGAACAACTCCTTTTTCCGTTTTTAATTTCACCATTTTCATCAGAATAATAAATTTGCTTAAATTTTATTGCGTCTTCAGAACATATAACTGTACTAATTGTACTAACGAGCATAGTAAAATGTTTTTGAATTTCTGTTTGATTTTCTATATTATAAAATTTCACTTCATTACCAGATGATGATAATAAAATTTTAGGCTCTATGTTTTCTGTTATATTTTTATTTATACTTTGTGAAACTAACTCTTTAAATCTTTTTTGACACATTAAATAGCATTTAGAAAGTATTTCATGATTTAATTGACTATTATTTAATAATAAACTATTTATATTTGAATGTTCCATATCATTACTTAAAAATACATATATGTTGCATAGTATGTCATATAATTCTTTAATATATTCATTTTTAAAAGTAGGATCATTATTTGCAAAATCAATGATCGTTTTAAGATCTAAAAGAACATTTTGAGGAATATCATGGAAGTATAAATCGCAATAGGCATTTTTTACATCGTTAATATCATAATCTTGATAATTTATTATAATATTCTTTAATTCATTTTCTCTTTTAATTACAAAGTCATTTGATAAATGTAAGTCATCAACCATTTCATAAAAGAAAGGAGCACTAATTTTTTCTGTAGCAATATTTGCAAATCTTTCATTATTTAATAAAGTAGTTAATGTATTATCATCTTTATTTTCATATAAATCTCTGATTAAAAATAAAATTTCATTATCATCAATGATATCTATTATATTATTAATAAACTGGATTCTATTTTGAACTTTTATACAAAGTAGAATTCGTGAAAGCCAAAATGGTCTATTATCCTTACTTTTTAAATCCAAATATAATTGATAAAAGATTTGTTCTTCTAAATTATATGGCATATCTTGTAATAATAAATCAAGCCCTTTAACTCCTTTAATTGTCATAAATTTTAATAAATAGCTTTGTACATTAGTAATTCCGTTTTCAAAATTATTAAATATTTCTTGAAAATCAAAATATGAAAGCAGTTCCTGTTGACTATTAGTTATATTGAAAGTATTTTCAAATAATAATTGAGAAAAAGCTAAATCAAAAAAGTCCTTTGTTTCATCTGCATTCCATTTTTTTCCTTTATATTTATATTTGCAATACTGGATTAGATTCAATTTTTCTTGAATATCCATTATTTCGCCACCTTTCATTTATGATTATACCATTATTTTTAATAAAACTGTTTATTTTTCAGTAAAGAAGTACGGTATAATCAATTAAAAAGATGATGATATATGAGTACTATTATATTACAAAAGCAAGACAAAACCTATTTAAGTTAATTGCAGATATTAACGTCGGATTTAATCCAATGATAATCGTAAATAATAAAGATAAAAATTGCAGAAAAACACTTGATTTAATGAGTAGTAATCTTTTTCGTTATCCATCATCCTATGAAAAATTAACTAGAGAATTAAAAGACCTCATAGAATTGTTTATAAAGTTATTGAAGAAAAAAACAAAATGCATATAAAATGCATATAATTAGAATGTGGACTCACTATGATAAATTATAGTTATAAGTATCTACAACACCAGCACCATTGACAAATGGTTCGAATCTCTTAATTGAGATTTGTTTTTTTTGTATAAACTATTTATTTTTATTGCCAATTCTTTTATAATGCTATTATAAATTAGTCATCTTGCAAAATATGGATATACAGGATGACTGTATAATAACAAAGGAATGATATAAAAGAATATGCAAAGAATTGATAAAGTTATTTCAGAACAAACCCCTTATACTAGAAAACAAATAAAAGAAAAAATAAAAAAACATCAAATTCTAGTAAATGGAAAACCAGTATTAAAACCAGAAACAAAAGTAACAGAAGAAGATAAGATAATGATTGATAATGAAGTCCTAAAAAGGCAAAAAAATGTATATTTAGTTTTAAACAAACCGAAAGGCTATGTTTCTGCAACAGAAGATAAAAATGATCATACAGTTTTAGAACTAATTTCTAAAGAATACCTTCATAGAAATATATTTCCAGCTGGAAGGCTAGATAAAGATACGACAGGATTAATGATTATTACAGATGATGGAATGTTTTCTCATGAAATATTATCACCCAAAAAGCACGTAAAAAAAGTTTACAAAGTCACAATTGATATTCCTATTACAGAAGAAATGATTGAAGGATTTAAAGAAGGCGTAAAATTAAAAGATAATACTTGTAAACCAGCAAAACTAGAAAAGCAAAGAGAAAAAGTCGGATTAGTGACTTTAACAGAAGGAAGATATCATCAAATAAAAAGAATGTTTGGAGTATATAAAGCAAAAGTGGTTGAACTTCAACGAATTCAAATAGGCGATTTTTCTCTTCCTAAGAATTTAAAAGAAGGGGAATCTAGGGTATTAACAAAAGAAGAATTGACAAAGATCTACAGGAAATAGAGATCTTTTTATTTTCTATTTAGTAATTTCAAAGTTTGAAATAAAAAAATACACATTAGGAATTTCCATATGTGCATTGTTTTATTTTTTTTGATAAATATTGCTAAATGTACTTTCTGTAGGGCTTAATCTATTAATTAGTGTATTAGCGTATAATGTTGAATTTATATCACTAATTATTTGAAATAAATTATTTAAACAGTTTTGATCCACGTCAATAAAAGGCTTATTTTCTAAATATTCAGGATAAAAGCGTAGGATTTTTAAAGTACTATCATAATTGCTATCTGTTAGGTAAGTTTGGTCTAATTGCATTGGACCATTTGGCTTTATTTCAAAATGCTGTCCAATATTTGCACTAGTATAATCTTTATCAGAGCACACTCTATTACATAGTTCCATATATTCTTCACTAGTAAAATAGTAAACTTTGTTATCGATAATTGCAAACAAGCCACTTGGATAACAATCAACAATGTCTTTAATATTTTCCGCCATAATTTCAGCAAATTTTTCTGGCTCAACATGATAAGCAACAACTT
This sequence comes from uncultured Erysipelotrichaceae bacterium, assembly GCA_902783315.1. Classification (GTDB taxonomy): domain Bacteria; phylum Bacillota_I; class Bacilli_A; order RF39; family UBA660; genus UBA3789. Next base: position 17,049 of record CACZQK010000025.1, read on the forward strand.
TTCCACCACTTGGTACATATAATACCTGTTGACGATATTTCAAGGCATCGACACCCTTGGATAAAGCCTCAGTAAAATTCATATTTTCGGTTTTACAAATTATCAAACCTTCTACACAAATTCCATTCTCCTCATTAATACGAAGCATAACATCATTTCCTAAATCAGAATGTGTAGTACCTATTTCAGTAACTTTATCACCTAATTTCTCATAGTCAATCATTTGCAATCCGCCATAATCTACATTTTTTAGGTTTAGGTCAATAATCCACTGCCTTAAAAAACTAAGCAAATCAGTATCAAAATCTTCAGGAACTCCATTAAAATTCATCTTCTTTAATAAATCTTCAAGGTTATCAGCAATATTCAACCTAAAAATACCAGGTGTTCTTGTTAATTTATATTCCATTTTACGAGCATTGCAATCACGAACATAATTTATATTCAAAACACCCATACTACAAGTAATTTTTTGCATCAAACTATTAATATAAATGCCAAACAGAAAGGGATTGATAAGATTTAATATATTAGCATCCGTAGTATCCGAACCAATTCCCATAAAACCTCACTCCTCTGCATATAAACATATCATATCCGAAATGATTTTTGCAAGTTTTCACTAAATAATAGTAGTAAAAAGGACTAATTAGAAATACCTACACTTGAAATGAAAAAAAAATAGCGTATAATATAAATTGAAAATCATTTCCAATTTGGAGGTAATATGTTAAAAAGAGAGACATATAACACAAAACAAAAAGAATTATTAATAGAAACAATAAAAACATTAAATAGTGATTTTATGATTAAAGATTTATATAGCAAATTAACCGGAAAAGTAGGTTTAACGACAATTTATCGTCTTATTGATAAACTGGTAAAAGAAAATAAGTTAAGAAAATATCTTGGAAAAGATAATAATACATATTATCAATATTTAGAAGAATGTGATAGAGAAAACCATTTTTATCTAGAATGTGATATATGTTTTAAAAAGATTCACATAGATTGCGATTGTATAACAGACTTATTTTCACATATTCATGATCGTCACAAATTTCTTCCAAATAAGAAGAATATCGTAATTTCTGGAGTTTGTAAAAATTGTCGAGATAAGGAGAGAAAATAGAAAATGTTAGATATATTATTAGATGGAATAATAGATACTTTAAAATTAATGCCATATTTATGTATAACCTTTATAATACTAGAGTTTTTAGAACATAAGATGAATAAGAAGAATGAAAGCATCTTAAAAAATAGTAAAAAAGTAGGCCCAATTATTGGGGGAGCTCTAGGAGGTTTACCACAATGTGGTTTTAGTGCCATGGCCTCCAATTTGTTTTCTAGTAAGGTAATAACAAAAGGGACTTTAATTGCTATCTTTTTATCAACAAGTGATGAAATGTTACCAATTATGGTTAGCAAGAAAGTAGAACTATCTCTTTTATTAAGAATAATTGGCTTTAAAGTGTTAATTGGTATAATAGTTGGATTAATAATAGATATCATCTTTTATCCCAAAGAAGAAAAATCAATAAAAGAAATAACTCATTTATGTGAAGAAGAACACTGTGATTGTAACAATCATGGAATCATATATTCTAGTATAATTCATACCTTAAAAATATCTTTCTTTATTTTAATAGTAAATATTTTATTAAATATATTAATATCAAAAATAGGAGAAGATAATTTATCAAATATTCTGTTAAATAAGAATATTTTGACCTATTTCTTAGCTAGTTTCATTGGCTTGATTCCTAATTGTGCTAGCAGTGTCATTTTAACAGAATTATATCTTCAAAACATGATAACCATAGGAACCTTATTAGCAGGTCTTTTAACAGGAAGTGGAATAGGGTTATTGGTACTATTTAAAACGAATAAAAATTTTCAAGAAAATATAAAAATTTTAGCTACTATTTACTTAGTTGGAGTAATATTAGGAATAATTATAGATTTTATCATATAGAGTCGTTACATCTAAATAAAATGTTTCTATCTTAGAAAATATACTTAAAACAAAAAAAGGTTTACAAATGAAACAAAAGTTGTTAGAGTAAATACGAAAAAGGAGAAAGAAAACATGAATTTAAAAGAAAAAAAACAGGTTATACCATTAAAAGAAAAGTTAACAGGACTTTATGATTATATTGCTTCATGCATTATGTATGGTGAAGATGAAAGAAAGGATCAAATTGTATATCCACTAACTAGAGAAGATTTACTTTATTTAGATTTTACTGATAAAAATATAAGAACATTAGTAGATAAAGGTATTCTAAATCACCCAAAAAGAGGTCAATATATAACATGTGATTCTAATAAATTAGTTGGTGGAATGTATTTATATGGAGAAAAATTATTAGAAAGCAAAGAAGAAAAACAAGAAAACAAAGGAGAAGATATACTTGAGTCTTGTTTTATAATTAATCCGATGTATACATCTTTTGAATTGTTTTATAGGTGTATTTTAACAAAAAACTATGAGATAGCTCTTGATTACTATAAAGAATTAGTAAAAACAGATAATCCTTATTTTTATGCAGATTTAAACTATTATTTATATCTTTTAAGTAAGATTATTGACTTACCATCAGAGTACCAAACCTATGTAAATAGTTTTGGGAAGGGTGAAAACCTATATGATGCCATAAAAATACCAGAAATTGATTTCCAATATAAAGATTTACAAGAAATGGACCCTAGATATAAAGCTCAGTATCAACGAATAGTAAGAAATTCAATAAGATGGCATGTTGCTGAAGATGATTATCAAGCTATAGAACCACTCATGTCAACATTTGGCTTAGATTTTAATGAAAGCTCAAAAAAAACAGATGAAATAGAATTTCTTCTATTAGAAGAAGCGATACAGAAGGATAAGAATTTCCAAAATCAAATAGAAAGCAACCTATATAATAGGGACTACGATGGATTATTAGCTTGTCTAAAAGAAAAGCAAACAAAAGAAGATGGATTATCGCCATATTATTACAGATTTCTTAAATTAGCAAGTCAGGCCTGCTTTACTAATACTTTCCCTGATATCTTGTATCATCATCATTTAGAACTAGAAAGGACTGGCGGAATTAAGGTGATTCCTATAAAGCAAAATAAAGCAGAACTTGCAACGGAAATAGTGAGAGCATCACATTATGATATGAGAGCTGAAATAATCACTTTTCAAAATAACACTTATCTTGTTTTAAGAAGATATATGCCAGATAGTAATTTTGATTTTGAAGCTAAAAGAAAACAAGCCCAGGACGCATACTATCAAAGCGATTACAACTTAGTAATTAAAGAATATGAAGAATTACTGGCAAAATGCGAAGACCCATCTGTGGATATTTATAAATCATTGGGATATGCATATAAACATGTTGATAACTATAAAATGGCCTGTCGTTATTTTAAAATAGCAAGTGCTAAATATGCCCAAGTAGGCGACCTATGCTATAGTGAAAGCACAGAAAAGCAATGGAAACAATGTAAAAAAGAATTATCAAACTCAACTGTAAACGGTTATAATCAATACAAAAAAGGAGCCAAAAGATGGCATATATAATAGACTGTAGACTATCAGGATTAAAAAGGACATCAAAAACACAAAAAGTATTGGACATTCTCTATGATGAATTAATTAAAACAGCTGAAAATACTTTAACAATAACAAGGAAAGAATTAAATGCATTGGGAATTACAGATTAAGACATACAGCTTATAAAAAATAGTAATATTATAGAATCTAGTGGACGTGGGTGCTATTTATTAAAAATATTAACAACTAATGATGGAGTAGAAAACTTGTACTCATATGGAAAAAGGACTCTTCTTGGAGACAGAAAATCAAACACAATGCCTAATACTACCAAGGCCACAAAAATTTTTGAAAAATGTCTTCAAATAGATCCAACACACATAGGTGCTTCCACCCAATTATTTTATATAAGAGTTGGAAAGAAAGAATATGAAGAAGCGGCGAACCTATGTTATTCCTTAATAGGAAGAGTAACAGATTTTACCGAAAAAGATAAAAAATATTACTTATATCTTTTAAGTATGCTTACAGAATTACCTTCTAGTAGTAGAAGATTAATACTAGGTTTAAACTATGATAGTGTTGCTATTCCTAATCAACAACAAGGTTCAGAATTATTCACAGTTGGTCAAATAAACCGGTCAAGAAAATTAGCTTTTAGCAAAGCCTTCGATGGCGCTTGTACTGAACTAAATTTCATAGCAGACGTCAATGAGACGATACAAGTAGAAAAAGATTTACTTGCAGGGATAAGAGAAATTGAGAAAAAAGCTAATGCAAATATGCAAAAATTAATTGATAACTTAGCTATCGAATTTGCAGACAACAGAAAAGGAATTGTGATGCTTGATATTACTGATGAAAAAAGCATAAAACAAGTTATGAATTTTGTGCGTCAGAATCATAAATACATGCGAGCAGAAAAAATAGAAATTGATGGTCAATCAAATGTATTTGTAAGATATTGCGATCCTGAATTAGAATATAAGTGTACAACAACAGGTCAGGATGCAAATTTAGAAGAATACCTAAATCGTTTAGAGTATACAGAAAAACCAGGAGTTGCGGTATACATGGGAATAGGAGATTACTATTATCAACAAAAAAATATTCTGAGGCAATTCTTTATTTTGAAGTAGCGGCTTTTAAGAACAAAATGGAGCAGAGAGAATTTAAACTTTCTCCAGATACCTGTATTGAAATATGCAAAGCTAAATTGAGATCAGCCCCTCAATATAGCAAGAAACTTCCTCACTAAAACTAATAATGGCAATAATTTGATAAACTGATATTAAAATAAATAAGAAATGGCTGGATAGCCATTTTTTTTGGCATTTTTTTGATTTAAAAATGAAAAAAAATTTTTTTTATGCTAAAATGAAAATAATAGGAAAAGTTTTAATAAAAGGAGAATAATAATATGAATAGTGATAATAAAGAGATAACAAAAAGCATAGTAAATGCAGCCATTAATAATGCAAATTTTGGAAAAGATGGGGTATTTGCAGCTATCCAAAATTGGAGAGATAATCTTCAAAATATTTTATTAAATTTAGAGTCTTTAGGAGATAACATACAAGAAGATTATGGTAATAAGTTAAAAGATATATTTTTAAAAACGTATGAAGAAACAAATTCATATGATAAGGAACTTTACATTGCTAGTTTAATCAATTTTATTACAAAGGAAAAGAAAACTACTTTTTCAAATACCAAAGAAATGTATCATAAATTATCTGAAGTACAAGATAATATGTCAGAGACTGATTCTAATTTTGCTAAAACTTTAGATCAATATTTGGGAAAAATGAAAGAAAACGTAATGTATATTATAACCGCATCAGGATGGAAAATAGCAGTTTTAGATGGCAATACAACGATGGACATCAATCATGAGAATATGATTAAGCTTATAGAGATTCCTTATGCAGAATATGATTCCTCATCCCTAAATGATATTGTAGCTATTATGCTAGCATAAGAACCAACTTTTTATATTATTAACTATACATATTGAAAAAAAGTCTTAACTTATTTAAAAAAATCAAAATAATAGTAATAAGATTAATACAGTGTTTATTGACTGATATAATGGATAATTGTACAATTTTTATATAGTTATTTTTTCAATAATTAAATAATATAGTCAAATAATTCCCTAATTATAATACAGAAATATGATGATAAAAGGAGATAATTTATATGAATAATGAGGCTTTACCAAAAATAAGGAAAGAAAAAAATGAAACCAAAAAAAGCTATAATTGAATCGCAGACAGAGAAATTTTTTGCCACTATAGTAATAGAACCAAAAACGGCAGAACTTGATGTAGAAAACTTTGAAAAATTGAAAAAGTACTTAATCTCTTATCAGAATGAACTGAAAGATTTAGAAGAAGAGATAAAAAGATTGATAGGACTATTTACGTGGAAGCTTGAAGAAAATCATCAAGAAAAATCATTTATATTATATGAAACTATGAGTATAGTAATGAATATGATAAATAAAAATGAAGGTCAAACTTTATCTGTAAACGATATCCGTATCCAGAAGCTATTTTCAAATTATGATGCTACTTTCTTTGAAAAATTCATAAACGATATGAACAAAATTTTAGAAAAAGCTATACCCAAAATAAGAGAAATAACAAGCCGAATCGTATCATTAGCTCAAGATAAAATTAAATCGTTTGATTGTCAAAAACCATTAACAGACTCATTACCAAATATCAAAATGCCATATATTCCAAGTGAATATCGTGAAGAAGATATAGAAAAACTACTTGCCAATTGCTTAATTTCAATAGAAAATAATATGAATGAATTAGCTTTATATACAATTAATAAAAAAGGCCAACTACAAAAAGTAACAGATTTTTTAGCAATGTCGTTTTTCGATTCCTATGGATATGCTATTTTATGGGAACATTATTTTAATAGGAAGGAATTTTCTTATCCAATAGATAATGAAACAGTAGATTATTTAGGAAAAGCTATTTTTTCCTCCGATAATACAACAGATAAAGTGTTCTTTTTAATGTTGTCAGAGAGCTTCTTTAGAATAGAAGATAAAGACTTTATAATTGAAAACTTAAAGATGATAAAAGAAAGCATTAAAGCTAATGATATACGTGATTGTCTGCAAAATATGATTGATGGAATTGCCTTATTAGATGATGAAGAAGTAGATTTATTCATTTTATTTATGAATTATGAAAGATTCAATATGTATGACAGGGAAGACCATATTAGCGAAAAAATAACCACCTCTATTCCTCCATGTTTTTTAAGTACTATTAGTCTATTAAATGCACCAAAATCTTTATTAGATGAACTAAGGGTAGCTAATATAACTGAAGACGATATTACGATAGAAAGCTTAACTGATTATTACTATCAAACAGGCATTTTGGAAGAAAGAAAGTCTAAATAGCTTTAATATAGAATAAATTTAAATTATATCTTTTCTAAAGCAAAGAAAAATGCTATAAATAAAGAAAGGAGTGGTAGCGTGTTAGAATTAAAAAATATCAAAAAAAGCTATGTAGTTGGAGAAACTAGACAAGAAGTATTAAAAGGAATTAATATCAAATTCAGAAAAAATGAATTTACCTCCATTCTAGGATCCAGTGGTTCAGGGAAAACAACTTTACTAAATATTATTGGTGGCTTAGATAAATATAATGCTGGGGATCTAATTATTGAAAATATTTCTACAAAGAAATATTTTCAAAGAGATTGGGATTCTTATAGAAACTATAGGGTGGGTTTCATTTTTCAAAGCTATAATTTAATTATGCATCAATCTGTTTTACAAAACGTAGAAATTGCCTTAACATTATCAGGTGTATCCAAACAAGAAAGAAAAGAAAAAGCTCTTGAAGCTTTAAAAAGAGTAGGTCTAGAAAATCATATTGATAAAAGACCAAATCAATTATCTGGTGGGCAAATGCAAAGAGTAGCCATAGCCCGTGCTCTAGTAAATGATCCAGAAATCATTCTAGCAGATGAACCAACTGGTGCACTAGACTCTAAAACAAGTATTCAAATAATGGACTTATTAAAAGAAATAGCTAAAGACAAATTAGTTATCATGGTAACACATAATCCAGAACTTGCCAAAAAATATTCTACAAGAATTATTGAATTAAAAGACGGTTTAATAATTAACGATAGTAATCCATATGATGGCAAAGAAGAAATAAAATCAACTAAAAATATGAAAAAGACCTCTATGTCTCTTGTATCGGCTTTAAACTTATCTTTCAATAATTTATTAACAAAGAAAGGAAGAACCTTTCTAACAGCATTTGCAGGAAGTATTGGAATTATTGGTATTGCTCTTATTCTTTCACTTTCAAATGGTGTAAATCATTATGCTAAAGATTTAGAAAAAGACTCTTTGTCTGATTTTCCAATCAATATAGAAAAAGAAAATTATGATATCTTTGGCACCATAGCAGCTAGTTTAAATGAAACAAAAGCTCAAAAGACATGTAGTAAAGATTCACTATGTTCTCAAGATGATATTGTAAAAAACACCGTAATATCACCAACAAAAGGATTAAAATCTACCAATAACTTAAAAGAATTTAAAAAATATATAGAGAGTAATGACAACTTTAAAAAAGTTTCAGAACAAATAAATTATAATTATGATTTAGAATTACAGGTATATACAAACGATTACCAAAAAGTAAATCCAAATACTTTTGCCTCAAATGAAAAAACAAACATCTTTACTGAATTTTCAAATAAGAATAAAAAAATAAAGATTTTAGCTGGAGAATTGCCAAAGAAAATGAACGAAGTAGTGTTGGTAGTTGGCTCAAATCAATATATAAATGATTCAGTTTTATATTCTTTAGGAATAAAAGATAAAGGCATTTTATATGAAGATTTAGAAAAAATCAAAAAAGATGATAAATATAGAACTAAAAGTACAACTTATTCTTATGAGGATATTTTAAATAAGACTTATAAACTAATTTTAAATACAGACTACTATAAAGAAGAAAATGGCATCTTTTTAGATCATAGTAATGATCTTGATTATATGAAAGAAAAAATAGATGCTGGAACAGAAATAAAAATAGTTGGAATTGTAAAAGATAAAGATGCAACAAGTAATTATATTGGTTATAACAAAGAATTACTTATGAGTGTAATTGATAAAATTAGTAAAACAGATATTTATAAAAAACAAACAAATAACAAAACAATTAATGTTTTAACTGGAATGGAATTTGATGGAATACTAAATACTTATGATAGCCTTGAAAAAGAATTAGGAATCTACGAACTAGAGAGTCCATCTAGTATTAGCATTTATCCAAAAGATTTTTCATCTAAAGAAAAATTAGTAAAACTAATTGAAAAATATAATAAAGACAATAAGAAAAACCATAGAGAAGATTTAATAATAAAATATACAGATATGATGAAATCGATAGTAGGAGGAATTACTAGAGTTGTTAATATTGTTTCATATGTATTAATTGCTTTTGTTGCAATAAGTTTAGTGGTATCTTCTATTATGATAGCCATTATTACGTATATCAGCGTTTTAGAAAGAACAAAAGAAATTGGTATTTTAAGAGCAATAGGAGCCAGTAAGAAAGATATCAAAAGAGTATTTATTGCAGAAACAATTATTGAAGGTTTTATTGCTGGATCATTAGGTGTTGGAATTGCTTTTGTTTTATCATTATTAATAAATGTAATAGTAAATGCTCTAGCCAAAATAAATGGTATTGCCAATGTATCGTTAATAAACTCATTGTTCTTAATACTATTAAGTATTTTATTAAATGTAATTTCTGGCTATAAGCCAGCTAGTATGGCTGCTGCTAAAGATCCTGTGGAAGCACTAAGATCAGAATAAAAGTAGATAGACAAGTTGGACGTCATATAACCGAATACGCTGAAAGCTTAGGGTTAGGAAATACAAATTATGAATTAATAGAAATATAACTAAAATAAAAAACTTAAAAACAATCATAGGGGGAAAAATAATGAAACCAAAAAAATTAGAAATAGAACAAAGAATATTAGAAATGATAAAAGAATATTTAAATAGTTTGCCAGATGATAGAAGAGCATATTTAGATACAGTTCATACAGAAAATTTGAAAAATATGCAATCTGATGATGAACCAATGAAATATACTTACTTAGCACAGGATTATAGATGTACTCTTAAAGATATAATTACATACAAGATATATATATCATTCGTCAATGGCAAACTATCTGCTAAACCTTTTTGTACATCTAATGATATATATATTAATGACTTTGAAATTGCTCTAAATGGAATTATGAGATGCATCGAAAATCTTGAGGAAAATTCAACGTTAAAGGAGCAAGTGTTAGAAAGCCTTTTTAAAGGGCTCTTTTATCAAGAAATAGTCAACATGCTAATATCAGAAACTACTAAAACAGATTATATGGGGATTTATCCATTTGAAGACATTGATCGGAATGATATTATCCTGGCTAGATATTATTTAACTAAACCAACAGAATCAACTTTAGATGGGGAGATATCTTTTGACGAAAACTTATCAGGAAGACTATTCAACCAAGAATGTTCTAAAGCCTATCAAACTTTAGAATATGAAGCACAAAAATATATTATTGATATAGGGGAACGTTTAGCAAACAGCTCAGATATATTCAAAACTATAAGAGATATTGCTGCCGAAAGTCAAAATATACTTAATGAATTAAGAAACAATATACCACAAGTTTATACAGGCGAACTTCCTGATAGTCTTGAAGACTTATTTTTATGTAATATGATAGCAAGAAGAGATCCATCAGGTAAAGGAACTTATGTAAATCCTTTTAATATTCCAGAACTAGACATGAAAAAAAGGCCACATGATGATCTAACAGAAAAACAGCATCAACTACAAAGGCAAATATTAGAAAGAGGACTCTTAGAAGTATTAGTTAAAAGTATTATTCAAGGAATAGAAGAAGAAATAAAGAACAATTCGCCTAGACAAAAGGTTTATAGCCAATGTGGAAGTTGATAGAAAATAAAGAGTATTTATACAATTATACCAATAATGTTATCTGTCTTAACACTTTTAGGAATAATAAAAAATTCTCAGTACTTACTTGAGAATTTTTTTATATTAAGAATTTATTTTGTCACTTTTTAATGTTTATAATATTTAAGGTATAGATAAAGTAAACCAAAACTAACTGAAAGTAATACAAAAATTACTAATATACGGACATTTTTTGTTTCAGGATTTTTAAATTCTTCTAGCTTTCTAAAAGTTACTTCTATTACTTTATCTTCCTTCATTTCTTTGAAATTATCTAATACTAATTTTATTTTTGTTCCTTCTAGTTTTATATCTTCTCCATTTATTCTTATCGTATCTATTTGATACCCTTCAGCAGCTTCTATTATTATTTTATTTTCCGTTGAATTATTACCATAGTATAATGTTTCATTACCAACTATTTTACCACCAATGCCATGGACAATTGTTTCTACTTTTACTTTCTTTTTTTGATATTTATAATAAATCTTTTGTTCATTTTCTTGATAAGTATATTCCTCTATATCTGGCTTTTTTACTAATTCATATCCTTCAAATTCTTTTTCTATAGGAGTATACTCTTCACCAACTAGGTTTGTTGTTAAAAGAGGTTCCGTTAACATACCTAGTTCCTTATTTTCCTCATCTACTTCCAAATAGTAAACCATTATCTTACCAGATATTTTTATATCAGTTTCTGCATCAGCCGAAACACTTCTTTCATTATTATCAAGTGTTATTACACCAGTTGCTGAATTTATCATTTCTCGTGATGTTGGAAGAATACCAAGATATGATAAATTAATGTTTTTACTAATTGTTATTTCATCTTCGATAGTACTTTCAATATTTCTAGTTTCAATCCAAGTAATTGTTTTAGTTGTAGAATCATAAGTTCCACCATTTAAATTTGACTTTTCCAAATCAATTTCATAGGGTAGAGTATCAATAATCTTAATAGTTGCTTCCCCTAAGTAGTCAGTAATCTTCACTTTATAGGTAATGTTATAACTAACTTTAGCGTCAGTACTAGTGATTTCATTTGTGCCAGTATTTTCAATAGAAGAAGTTAATTTAGAATCCTTCTTTTGATAATAGTAGATAACATTTATTTCTTTTTCACTAACAGTTCCAGTATAATTATTAGTTTTTTCTTTTAATTCGTAATTATTAGGAATAGTAGGGGTGTAATCTTCATCTAAATTATAAGAATCTCCATAATATTTATCAAAACTCTTTGAGTCAAATAGATTGGTTGGATTTTGATATTCTTCATATCTTACATTTATCTTAGAAGCAATCTTTTGAATTCCCATATTGATATCTTGTACTTCTAATAATTCAGATTCTGAAGTAACATTTAATGAAGTAATTTTATCTGTTTTTCCATCACTATTAACTTTAGAATGTTCTCCTTTTTCAATAGGTTCATAATTATTAGGAATAGAAAATTCAACATAATAGTTACTTTTTTCTATATTCTCAAAGATATAGTGCCCATTTTGATCTGTTTGTGTAGTTGCAATAGTATTACCAATTTCATTAAGTAGTTTTACAGTATTTGCTTTTAAAAGTGTATCATCATCATCATAACTACCATTTCTATTTTCATCTATAAAAGCTTTACCTGAAATAGCTCTAGATACTACTTTAGTCATTACTGTATTAGTTTTTATTGCCGCTTGTAAATTATTACAAGTCATATTCATTGTAAAAGCATAAGTATCTTTTTCTTCGTTATTATTTGGGTTTATTTCCATTATAAAATCTGCAGTTGATTTAGAAGGAAATACTTCAATAAAAGAAGCAATAGCTGTTGCATTTACAGGGATTTCTTCTCCTAGCTGAACCTCATTCCAACGACTATCGTTTTCTAAATCCACATCTTTTATGGTAAGTTTGCCATATTTATCTTCACTAAGTCCTATATCGGATATATTACCTGTTGCATAGAAAAACCTTTGACCAGTAATATTTGTTAGTATTTTAATAGTATAATTTCCGTTAAAGACCGAACTGTTTTCATCGTGATTAGTAGGAAGAATTTCAATTGTTTTCAAATTTCGTAATTCTTCATCTCCATTATTTCCAATAATAGATGTTACTTGAAATGCTTCATTTTTTTCTATAATTTGTTTTGATATTTCTTTACTTACTCGAGAACCTGCTAAGTTTGATATAACTACTCCATAAGAGCTTTTTTTATAATCATTTTCACGGTTATCATCATCTGATAAATCAATGTCAGGTTCTATTCTTGATTTTATAAGCAAAGAAGTATTATTTTCAACAGAAGCTGATATTTCTGCAGTATAAGTTATTTCTTTAAATTCAGGGGCGTCATGATTTACTTGCCAATGATTATATTCCCATTCAATAGTTGTTGTACCATCTAAATTTCTAGTAACTCTTTTAGGGTCCTTATTTGCACTTCCTATTTTATAGGATAATCCATCAGGTAAAGTAGCATAAACAGTTGCCCTCTCAGAATAAATATCATTATCACTAGCTTCTCCACCTGTAGTAAGTGTTGGAGTTATTTTTATATGTATTTCTCCTTCTTGAGTATCATACGAACTTTTTAAAGTACCATTAGGAGATACATCTGTAACAGTTGTTGAGGTAGATGCTCTTGCTCCAATAATTAAAAGGGAAGCTCCAACACTTCTAGGTGTCGATGAACTTGCTAATGTACCATCATCATTATAAATTGCCTGTTTAAATGTTGTAGTAGCAGCCGGTCTAATCGCTTTTGTTCTAGCCTTATCTTCGTAAACAATAACTTTATGATAGAATGCAACGACTTTCCCAATGTTTTCAGGATTTTCATTTACTTTAAAACTTATATTAAATCTTTTTTGAATACCACTTTCTTGAATATCTTTATCATCAATTTCAATAGCCGCAATTTTTCCATGACTCTTAGCTTCGCTAGTGGTTGAATACCAATCAAAGTCCTCAGCAGAAGAAGCATTTATCGCCTCTAAAGAAGTCAACCCTTCACTAGGATTAGTTTTTAAAATACCATATTTATAGGTATAGGCTTTTGTTGTTGGACAAGGAAACCCAGAATTACTAGTACAGGCTACGGCAATCTTATCACTAAAAGTTACATATTTAGCATTCCATGTAAAGTAACGTAAGGATCCACCTAAATATGGACCATCAGTTGGATATATTTGCGATGAAGGGGTCACAGTAGCACCTAAAGGAGCAGATGATTCTTCATTGTCATGGCTATTGCCACTATATAGTCGAACACGCGGATTTATAGCTTTAGACAAAGCCTTAGAAAAAGTATATACTTGACTATTATTTGTTGTAATAGAATCAGAAGAAGCATTATATTCATAACTTTGTCCATTAGTATCATAATATTTTACAGTGTCCAAACTAAATGTATATTCATAATCATAATCAGTGTCACTATCAAAATCATAATGAGGAATAAAAATCTGTACATTACCTGCGAGAATTCTTCCAAAAGAAGGATCATTAGAATCATGCGTTTCTCCTAAACTGCGAGCAGGAAAAAATTCTTGATTTGTTTGAAAATTAGTAAAAGAAGATGTAAATAAATTATTTTCATAAGAAATATCAAAAACTCCAGAGTCATAAACACAAAAATTATCAGAATATAATCCCAGTCTTCCACAAGGAACGCCTGGCATACGGTTATGATCTTCTAAATAATAGTTTGGTTTTGATTCATAATTTAGTCCATATTCAATAACTTCTGGACTAATAGTAGATGTCTTCCAACTACCAGTAGAAGATCCTGTTTTTGAACGATAGTGATACTCACCTGTAAATGTTAATTCAACTCTTCCTTGAGGAAATTCCACTCCTTTTAAGCTAGAATCTTCAATATTTGCCTGCTGAATATTTACTCCAATTCCAAAATTTAAATATTGTCCAATAGTATCACCTTTCACACCACGTAAATTTTTTGCAGCATTTTTACTAATATACGCATCAAGGGATACCTTTCCACTAATAATAGTTTCATGATTGTCTTGTAGAGTAATGGATTCAACATTTGATGAAGCAGCATCAGGCTTGTTTCCTTCCATCCAAACTTCAAAAATGGGTGCCATATCATTAGTTACTTCTTTTTTATATCCATTTATTTTTACAGAAAAAGTTAAATTTTGACTAGCGTTTGTAATACTAACACCTTGAGGGACATGATATTCAGCATATATTTCAGTCTTATCATTTGAATATGTTACATTTTGCATCCAGGCATCTTGTTCCCAATTCATTAATATAGGACTATTTTGATTTGGTAACTTTGCTCTTACTTTAATGACTCCACCTTCAAAAGTTGAAGAATCCGTAATACCATCTATAGTAGTATTAGGAGCTATTCCTAATTCAACAGTATACTTCATAATATCAAAAGTTCTAACATAATCGTCACTATCACTGACATCAATTCCATCAGTATTTGATACGTCTCCTTCAGAAAACGGGGCAGTTCCAGTAATTCTACTTTTAATATTTACATATTCAATTTTCATCTTATCATAAACAGCCTGACGTTCTTCAGATAAAGATAAATATTCTATTCTATCTTTCACAATCGTAGTTAAACTATGACCTCCATAAAAAGGAATAAAAAGAATTGCTATTAATAGTACTGAAGTTATCCCTATTATTTTAAACCATTTATTTAATACTACTTTTTTCATATCATCACCATCTATCCTATAATACAAATTATACAGTAAGTTAGACTTTTTGTATACAAAAAACATGTCCTAATTGACATTAAAATATTACAAAATATACCACTCAAACAAAGTAAAAATAATATTAAGAGATGTAATACCTGCTTTAATATTTAATAAAAAATTTGTAACTAAAATATATTTATTAAATCTTGCAATTTTTAAGACAATTTAATAAAATCTATTTAGGTGGTGTATAATCGTGTTAATAGAACTAGAAGGCCAATTGATAGTAATTGAAAAAATAACTTCTGAGGACTTGGTGAACTATTTTACCGAAGAAGGAAGAGAAGGCTGTATAAATACATTTGAAGATTTAACTTTTGAAAAACTTAAGAATTTTAGCAACTCTTCAGTTGATGAGCCACTAATATATGTTGCCAAAGAAAATGATACTGATACAATTATTGCACTAAGAGTATATACTGTTGAGAGAGTATATAGTGAGAAAGAAAAAGATAATGAGAAAGAAAAAGGCCAATTATTCCGAAGAAGCAATCTATTTTTTTATGAAAAAAGCCTGACTGAATCCACAAAAACTCTGCTTAGGCAACATTTTTCTAATATGACGATATATAGTGAATATCTAGATAAATCACTAGGAGAAGTGCAACAAACTGTGGGCACAATTGAAGAAGAAATACAAGATAGTAGTGCCAACCGATATAATAGGGACAAAAATAGTGATATAGGAAATCTTTTCCAAAAAAGAAAATGTCTAGAAGCAATATTAGCTTATAAAAGAGAAAAGAAAAATCACCAAAAATAAAGAAAGGAAATGTAATATGAAGATAAAAACAATATTACCTGTATTTATAATATTAAGTATTTTTTCATTTTTTAATACGTATGCTGCAGAAGATTTACCACTTACATATACGGAGGCCAGATATAGTCAAGGAGATGATTCAGGAACCAATATTTGGTATTCAGTAATACCTTCTAAATATAAAATGCATTACTCTTATGGAAAAGATCAAATTCATGAATTGGAAAAGCCAACTACTAACGCTAAACGTCACCATGCGACATTAGCAATCAACGCTGAATATATGGGGTTAGTAGATTATAATGGGACTCTTTTACAAGCCGGAGCTGACGTCTCACAATATGACTTTTATATGAAACCTAATACGGAAGATTCAACTACTGCGGCCAACATGTATGCTACTAATCCAACATCTACTGATGTAGGAATTGATTTATCATATGCTATAAACCCAAGATGGTGCACTGGAATGTGTTTTGTAACAATGATTCGTGATGGCATTCGTGTATATGACGATGAAAATAATTATTCGGGAACAGGAAATTTAGTTGAAAGAAGGCACCCCAGAACTTGGATTGCAATTGATTCAGAGGGAAATCAATTCGTTGCTGTCTCAGCTGGTAGAAATGAGCCTTTAAATGACACAGACTTTAGTCTATCACAAGCCGGATTAACTTTTGATGAAATAATAGCTGCCACCCATGAGTATTTTACAACGGATATTAAGTATTTATACAATCTAGATGGTGGAGGCTCATCAGCTTTCGTTTATAAAGGAAATATGCTAAATCCAAAATATGATGATAATTTTACTACAGAAAGAGAAGTTCGAGGAATATACTATTGGAAAGTAGATGATTATACTATTGAATATGACTTAGATGGTGGCATCTTACCAGCAAATTTAGAAAATCCAGAAAAATATAATGTTGATACAAACGATATAAAATTAAATAACCCAGTCAAAGATGGTTATGAATTTACAGGTTGGATTGAAACAATTGATAAAGAAACAACTGAAAATATTCAAAAAGAAATAGTAATATCTCCAAATAAAATAGGTAATCGCAAATATGTAGCTACTTATAAAAAAATAGATAATATCAAAAATCCAATTACAAGTAGAAAAAGTTATATAATTATATTTGGGGTATTATCTTTAATAGTTGGAGGATTAATAATTCTTAAAATAAAACATGTACAAAATTAACTTGTATATGTTTTTATTTAATAAATTTATTTTTTTAAAGTATTTACATTTGTTATAATGAATTGTAAAATAAAAACATAAATAAGAGACAAAAAGGAGTAAAGTATGAAAAAGAGTTTATTAGGTATATCGTTATTAACAATTACTGGATTATACGGTTTATTAGCAGCTGTAATTATATTAATAACACTATTAACAGATATTCCAGTATTATATGGAATTATTACTAGTATTATTATTTTAATAGTTCAATTTTTAATATCTCCATTTTTAACAGACATAACGATGAAATGGTTTTATAAAGCCAAGTTTAATCACGAAATTCCTGAATATTTAAAAAATTTCATCGAAGAAGTATGCAAAAATAATAAAATGAAATATCCTCGTATTGGATATATTGATGATGGGGCACCTAACGCCTTTACTTATGGTCACACAAAAAATAATGCCCGCATAGTTATTACAAGAGGTATTTTAGAGCTTTTAGATGAAGAAGAAGTAAAAAGTGTAGTAGCACATGAGTTGGGACATGCATCTCACTATGATATGCTATTTATGACAGTTGCTCAATTAGTTCCTCTTGTCTTATATGCAATTTATGAGATTCTCTTAAGGACAGACAACAGTTCTAATAGTGATAATGACAATTCGTATGGAGCTATTATTGGTATTGTTGCCTATATATTATATGTCATTAGTAACTATATTTTATTAGCTTTATCTAGAACAAGAGAATACTATGCCGATAGTTTCTCGTTAGAAGCAACTAAAAATCCTAATGCCTTAGCTTCAGCATTAGTAAAGATAGGCTATGGTTTATCAACCGCACCTAAAAGTTCTAAGCATTCTGCTGCGAGTTCAAATGCACTAGGAATTTTTGATGCTAAAACCTCAAAATCATTAGTTGTTACCAGTATTGAAAATAACGAAATTTCTAAAGACAATATTAAACAAGCTATGAAATGGGAACAATGGAATATATGGGCTAAGTGGTATGAAATAAATTCAACACACCCACTAATTTCCAAAAGACTTTTGGCTATATCTAGTAGAAGTAAAGAATTTAACCAAGACCCATATATAGTATTTGATTTAAAAAAAGAAGAATCATATGTAGATGACTTTTTAAAAGAAGCCTTTATCAGCTTTTTACCAGGCTTTACTATAATAGTGGGATTAATTGCCTTATTATTAACATTGGAAGGTGAAACAACTTCAATACTTTTAGTAACTGGAATAACACTATTATTGTTTGGATTATCATCATTATTAAAATTTTCAAAGAAATATCCTAACAAAAATTATAAACTAGCACAAGTAAAGGATTTATTAAGCGAAGTAAAAGTATCCCATATTACTGCTATTCCATGTAGTTTAGAAGGAACAATAATTGGTAGGGGAAATCCAGGTTGTATTTTTAATGAAGATTTTGTTTTAAAAGACAAATCAGGAATTATATTTTTAGATTATAATCAACCTATAAAAATAGTAAACAAAATATTTGCTCTTTTCTTATCAAAAGAATACTTTGACAAAAATATCAAAGTTACTGGATGGTATCGTAGAAGTCCAGTACCATATATTGAACTAAAAAGCATGGAAATTGATGGAAAGATAAAGAAAATTTATACTTATAGATTTCAATTAGTACTCTATATAATAATATTAATAGTAGCTTTACTTACACTTGGAATTGCCTTAACGTAAAACACCCAGAATTAATTCTGAGTGTTTTTATCATCGTTGCACAGAGTGTTTTCCCATGATATAATAAACTAAATAGGAGGAGAAATCTATGATGAATCAAATTAATGATATCTCAGAAATTAATCAAGAAAAAATAATAAGTCAAATTAGATGTTTAGGAATTGATATGATACATGAAGCAAATAGTGGGCATCCAGGAATTGTACTAGGGGCAGCACCTATTTTATATTCTCTTTATGCCCATCATTTGAATATTGATCCAAAATATCCTAACTACTTTAATAGAGATCGCTTTGTAATGTCCGCAGGTCATGGGGCTTCACTATTATATGCAGTTTTATATATGGCAGGATATGATCTTACTTTAGATGATTTAAAAAGATTTCGTCAAATAGATTCTAAAACACCAGGACACCCCGAATATGGAATAACCCCAGGAGTAGATTGTACAACAGGACCATTAGGTCAAGGAATAGCCACTGCTGTTGGTATGGCTATAGCTGAGGCAAACTTAAATGCTAGATATAAAAATTTAATTAACCACTATACATATGTATTATGTGGAGACGGCGACTTAATGGAAGGAATTTCTTATGAAGCCTGCTCCTTAGCTGGAACCTTGAAATTAAACAAATTAATCGTTTTATATGACTCTAATAGCATTTGTCTAGATGGGGAGACAAACAAAACATTTAATGAAGATATTTCTATGAGATTTATTTCTCAAGGTTGGAATGTAATTAAAGTGGAAGATGGTAATAACTTTGAGATGATTAATACAGCTATCAACGAAGCCAAGGCAAGTACCGATAAACCAACCCTAATAGAAGTAAAAACAATAATTGGAAAATATTCTTCCTTAGAAGGGACAAACAAAGTTCATGGAAAGCCTTTAACAGAAGAAGATATTACTAAAATTAAAGAAAAATTAGAAATTAGAGATATTCCTTTTGCTATTAGTCAAAAGGAAATAGAAGAATTTCAATATATTATTAAGGAAAGATGTCAAAATCTAAATCAAAAGTTTGAAGAAAAACTATCACACGAAGAAGAACAAGTTCAACAAGAAATAAACTATTTCCGTAGCTATGATAAAAGTATAGAATTAAAAGATTTCTTTTATGATGCACCAGAATCAAAAAAAGAATCCCCAAGAGACACGTCATCTAAAATTTTAAATGCTCTTGTAAAAGACTGCCCCTACATGCTAGGTGGAAGTGCTGACTTATTTACCTCAACAAAAGTCTATATCAATGATGGGGGAGACTTTCAAAAAAATAATTACTTAGGAAAAAACATTTATTATGGTGTAAGAGAACATGCTATGGCTGCTATTAACAATGGATTAGCACTATGTGGCTTTCGCCCATATGCCGCAACTTATTTAGCTTTTAGTGATTATTTAAAACCATCCCTTCGCTTAACTTCAATGATGAATCTTTCAAACATTTACATATTTACTCATGATTCAATAAGTGTTGGGGAAGATGGACCAACACATCAACCAGTAGAACAATTATTAGCCTTAAGATCATTACCTAATCTAGATGTTTTTAGACCAGCAGACGCCAATGAAGTAATAGGCTCTTACAAAACTATTCTTGAAAAGAAAAATGGTCCTAGTGCCATTCTACTATCAAGAAACAGTTTGCCAATTCTTGAAGAAACAAAAGCTAATGAAATAGAACGTGGAGGTTATATTGCATTAGACACTATGAAAAAACCAGACTGTATAATTTTATCATCAGGAGAAGAATTACATTTGGCTTTAGAAGTTGCCAAAAATTTAAAGGTAAAAGGAATTGAAATAAGGGTAGTCTCAATCCCTAATTTAGGAAGATTCTTAAAACAAGACGAAGAATATATTGAAAATATATTACCGGTAGAAATAAGAAAAATAGTTGTAGAATCATCATCTAGTTTTTCTTGGAATAAATTAATATATAACAGCAAGAATTTAATTACTCTAGATGAATTTGGAACATGTGGCAAAAAAGAAGATGTCTATAAAAGGTATGGATTTGATATAACTTCATTAGAAGAGAAAATAGAAAATTTATTAAAGTAAAAGAAAAAAGCTTACAAAAACACCAAAAGACAAAATTAGACCAAAAAAAATTGTAAGCTTTTTTTGGTGATAAAATGAAAACATATTATATCTTTCAAATAAAAAAAGAATTTATCAGCTTATATAAAGAAACCCCGAGTACATTATTCCATATTTTAAGAAGTATTTATTACTTAGACAAGACAGAAGTAGAATATGGTTATAAT
>CACZQK010000026.1 GCA_902783315.1 uncultured Erysipelotrichaceae bacterium
AAAGAATATAAATCATACAAAGGGTTAACCAAAGAAAACTTAAGGGACAATATGACTAATATGGAACTCGTATTAAATATGTTAGCAGAGGTATCATCAACAGAGATATCTAAATCAAGTGATGTAAAGAGTAAAGAGAATTCAAAAGAAGATAGAACTAAAGAAATAGCAAATTAATTATCCTTCTCGTGTAATGAACAGGTAAAAAAATAAAATAACGATAATACTTATATAGATAATACTTATATAGAATTATCTTTCTTTTTAACAAAAAATATAATATAATATTTGTTGTTTAAGAACTGCGAGGTATAATTATATGGAAAATATGCCAAAAGAAAAAACGGTAACATCGCTGTTTATCTTGCAAACAAATCGGAAGATTAAGATATTACGATGTTTATTTTCTATAACCCTCCTGTAGCTGTAGTCTTCAAAATAGGAAGATACATATTATGATAATTTTTTATTTTTATAGTTTCATATTTAACATCATATTTCATTTATGCATAAATTTTATTTAGCCTTGATTTAATTGAGTTTTATCTGATTTTAAGATCTTTCATTAATTCTATTTGGAAGTTTAGGTATAACCCCCTAGGCTAGCTGTTGTACAAGCTGCCATCAAAGCGGGACACAAAAAGTAAAAAGTGAACCAAATTATTGGTATGCTTTTTCCATAAATCTTAATGAAAATGATATTAGAGATTATTTATCAGACTTAGGAATAAAGCAAGCAAAAATGCGTAGAAATCAAGAAATAAAAATTGATATTTGTATAAGAAAAAAAGACTAGAAAATAGTCTTTTTTTTATGTTTATAATCTATTCAAGGAGCAGGATTATGGAAAGAAAAAAAGTTCTTCTAATGTATTCTGGCGGGAAGGTTATAAAGTTTATTAGTTCATTTTGATAATGGTTGCTCTACATCAAATGGTTTAAAGGTGGAAAGTGCGATAAAATTTGGAATAGATCTGGAAAAGTAATAGTTGAATATATTAGAAAAATCACAGCTGTACCATATTTCAGGGATAATGAAAGACAATTTGCAAATATACCATTTAGTGAACTAAAAGATAGATATAGCAATACAACCATTTCACAAATTTTGCATAGAACTATTATTGCTTTTAATGCTCCAGATGATTTGGCAAAAGAAAGCGATTGTTAAAATATGGCATTATTCCATCAGCAAGTGAAGATAAGTGTGTATTAGGAACGCAATTAGATGAATCTGTTACAGAACATCAAACAGATGCAATTAATAGACTATTTGAAGAAAATATCAAATTAAGATATGTTAAAGAATTAAAAAAACAACTTAAGAATCCGCAATATCTATTAAAAAAAAGAAAGAATAGAATATGTTTAACAATATAATCTTATATTATATAACACCTCTATGCACATAACAATAAAAAATGTGTTAAAGGCGGAAAATAAAAAAATAAAAACGACAGAAATAGTTGTTTTAAAATATTATTGAAAAATAATACATTATGAATTATAATGTAATCACAAAAAGAACCTTGGGTCGTAAGCTGTTTAGAACACATTTCATTTGAAAACAGGTTATAGCACAATGTATCATAACTTTTTATTTTTCCACGTAGTTATATACTTGGAAAGTTTTATAAATAAAAGTTTTTTCTTGAGAAAGCAGGGATTTCTTAATGCAAGAGCGAAATTTGTATTCCTCGAAAATGTAATAAAATTATTAAAATATTTAATAGTATAAAAAAGTAATAATCATATAAAAGAGGTGAATCTAATGTTTAATAAGGATATTTTTTTAAGAGACAAAAAAGATTTATCGCAATTAAGAGAGCATAAAGTATTATTTTTAGATATCGATGGAGTATTACAGCCTGGTTACAGCCAAAATAGATTTGCCTATGATTTAGAAGCTCTAAAAAAGTATTTCGTAAGTATAGATACAAGATATGAAACTATAGATGAATATGATTTAGGAGCAGTATGTTTTGATTGGGATTTCACAGCAGTTGCACTATTAAAAGCACTATTAGAAGAAAATGGCACCAGTATTATAGTTTCTAGTAGCTGGGTTATGTCAAACAACTTATCACAGTTAAAACTATTATTTAAAATACATGGATTAGACAAATATATCGAAGATTGTTGTATAGCACCAGAAGATGATATATATGATAAAGAAGAAGCAATTAACAATTATTTGGCGAGTCATAAAGTAGATTATTCTGCAGTTGTAGATGATGACTTATTATCTTGCTTCGGCGAAAAGATGAGAAGGACTAAGGGAGCTATCAAATATCAGGACTTTTTATATTTAAAAGAAGCGCTATCAACTAAACTTATCAAAGAAGATCAAAATACTATTACAATTAGGAATAGAAACGCCGAAATAACGCTAGAATATACAGTGGATGAATCCAATGGTACATTGAATATAAGTATTGTAAATTGCAATGATCATTTCTACCATAGACACATTGATAGCAATGAAAGAGCTACAATGCTATTAAAAAAGAATCAGCAATTATTAGAATACTCTTTGAATTGTTTGATAAACAAGATCAAAAAACCGTTATATGTTATCGATTTTGGTAGTTATAATAGTATTTTCTTTGAAGATTTAAATATTAACGTTAAAAGAAAACAAGGTTTTGACAACAACAACTGTCTTTATTATGAATCTGAATTCTTAGAAAAGAAAATGCATATGTAAAAAACAAGGAAAATAAAGAGCTTTAGAACAATTTAAAATAACAAAAAACTTAATAAAAATATTAACTATTATTTTATTAGTATCTGTGATACTACGTTTTTGTTTTGTTATAGTTCATTTTGATTATAATTGTACTCATGATGATAATTGTCCTGTTTGTACATTAATTCATAATTTTAAAAATGATTTAACTGGATTTAATCCTAGTTTAGTAGAAATAGTAATTACTATGTTAGTATTATTATCTCCGATAACAATTTATTTAAATAATAGAACAGCTGATAAAAAGAAATATACGCTTATAGGTTTAAAGGTAGAATTAAGTAATTAAAATGCATCTTTAAAATACAAATACAATTTTTAAAGATGAAGGAAAAAATATCAAATGAAGATTATATGAAAAAAGCTGAAGAGAATATGAAAAAATTGATAACCGAAAACTACTACAAAAAATTATTACTTAAACAAATAATAATTGGTGGTATTAACGGAATAATAGTATTTATAATTGTTTATATAATTATGAATATATAGTTAAAATAATCGTAAGATTAAGATATTAGGAACGAAAGTTCCTTTTTTAGTAATATTATGAACATTATTGTTTAAAAAATTGTGGTATAATATTTATTGAAAGTTAGGAGAAATATGATGAAAGAAGAATTAAAATTAGTTCAGGAATGGGATAAAGTATTCCCTCAAAGCGATAAAGTTAATCATAAGAAAGTAACATTTAAAAATCATTTTGGAATTACATTAGTTGCTGATATGTATGAACCAAAAGATTATGAAGGTAAATTACCAGCACTTGCAGTTAGT
>CACZQK010000027.1 GCA_902783315.1 uncultured Erysipelotrichaceae bacterium
ATCAAATCCCTTCTTTTTTTCATAATTAAAAACTACTTTGTGATTTTTTTTAGTTCATCTTTTAAAGCTTCATTAATACCATTAATATCTTTCTTTATGATTATCAGATCAAATATAGTAATCATAGAATGCATCATTATCATAACCCCTGTAAATAATGTCAATGAGATTGTTGCTTCAAATGGATTAAATATCATAACAATACCAGCAATTAAATCTAATATACCAAGAATTAGTATTTGTAACCAAGGAAGTTTTGTATGACTTAGTTTAATCGCTACTTTAATATGGTTAATACTTGACAATATCATCCACATACCAATAATTATAGTAAATACTACTAGTAATAGATTAGATTTACAAAGAAGAAAAATTCCCATTAATATAGATAAAATACCAGGAAAAAATCCATCAAATGGAATATAATAATTCGTTGCTTTAATATCTAAATAAATTAAGATAATTCCATGCATAATAATATAAGTTGATATTATAACTCCAAATGTTTCAATTGATATTGCTGGAAATAGAACCATTATTAATCCTATAATAAAAACTAAAACTGATGAAATAATAATAGAATTAATTGTTTCATTAAATCTCTCTTTCATTAAAATTACTCCTTTCTATCATCATTATATCGCATAAAAAAAAAATAGGGAATAATTTGAAAAAATTTAAAAAATATATAATACTTGTGGTTTATGTCAATAAATTAAAACTGTTATGTTTACCCGTAGACATTTCATGGTAACAAGCAAGCTAGTGCTTAATTTTTGCTGACAAAAAATCAACATTATAATAAGAATAGGGTGATTGTATAAAAATAAATCATAATATCAAAAGATATTTTGTTCTGCTTCTCATTTTACATAAATAATGAACTGATAAAAATAAAAAAGAAAAGTACTATTTAATTACCTTTCTTTTTTGAATATACAATTAAAAAATTAATCCAATTATGACAATAAGTAGTGCCAATATAACAATATATAAATATAAGCATCGAAGATTAATAGACACCACCTCCTATGTATATTCTAATATATTCTATTCAAAAGACATTAATCAAAGTAGTAATTATATCCCTAACAAAGTGAAAAAGCTTTGAATTCTAAAAATTGTTGAAAAAAAGAAGAAAAAATAGTACAATAAAAAATAAGATAGAGGGATAAATAAGTCATATATATAAAGAAGAATGGATTGATAGGAGTATGAAAAAATTCAAGACAATAGTTTTAGGAATTTTGTTTATCATATTGATAATAGGAATAACATCAGTAAATGCCACTACAAACAATATTGAAATAGTAGATGCAAAAGTTAAAGAACAAAGTAGTACTATAACAGTATCACCACTAACTATTTCCAATAATTTAATTGATAGTACTATAACATTCAATGAATTAAACGATTATGTTACAGTCGAACTTGATTTAAAAAACAATGAATTATCAAAATATAAGATAAATTCTATAGTAGATAATAATACAAGTGATAATATAAAAGTAGAATACAATTTTGATGAAAATTATATATCCCAAGGAAAAACAACTAAAGTTACTGTAAAGTTTGTTTATAATAAGCAACTACTAAATGAAAGCAAAATACAGCTTAGTGATTTAACCATAAAAATTAATTTTGTAAGAGAAGATGGTAAAAAAACAGAAATTATTGTAAATCCCAAAACCGGAAATAATATAATAACTTTGATACTTCCTCTAATAATATGCATGTTTGGACTATTCTTAACTTTAATAAACAAAAAATCAAAAAAATTAAAAGTTGGCACATTATTACTGCTATTAAGTATATTACCTATTCCATTTATTGTAATTGCACAGAAGAATTTCGAAACTTCAATAAAATTTACAGACATAAACATAATTGGAAAATTTGAAACATATGATATTACAATAAATAGAAATGATGGAGAACCGTTAATAACTAAAAAAATTACTTATGGAGAAGCAATAGGAGAACTACCCCTACCAACAAAAATGGGATATGACTTTATAAAATGGGTAGACAATAAGGAAAACGAAGTAACATCTAATACGATTGTTAAAGGACCTTTTACAATAGAGGCAATATTCGTTGCTAGAACTGACACACCATATAAGGTAATACATAAAAAGCAAAATTTAGACCTAGATAACTATTATATAGCCGATACAGAAGAGAATATGGGGACTACGGATGAGAAAGTAACCCCACCAGTAAAGAACTATCAAGGATTTACTTCTCCATCAACTAAAACTATAACTATTAATGGTGATGGTAGTACTGAAGTGATTTATGAATACCATAGAAAACAATACAATTTAACAATAAATAACCCACAATATATATTGGAAGGTAATTTATCGGGGACATATAGCTATGACACTTCAATCACCTTAACAGCAGTAAACAGAGAATCAGAAGGACTAGATATAAAATGGAATGACGATATTACTACATATCAAAGAACTATTAAAATAACAGAAAATATTACATTATCACCAGAATATATAAAGAAGGATTTAACGTTAACTTTTAATCCAAATAGCGGCACTATTCCAAATGGTGAAAAATGGACTGGAAGCGGGGATACCGCTACTAAGATAGTGCATGTAGATGAAGTTTATGGGGAATTGCCTATTCCAACAAAGGATGGCTATGATTTTGTTGGTTGGATTAGTAGCGATACTACTATTCCAGATGAGTATCAAGAGGTTGAGTATATTGAAGGAACTACTACCGTCGAGCATGCTAATGGGCAATATATAAATACAGGATTTACACCAAATCAAGATACTAGAATTATAGCTGACTTTCAGTATACGACCAAAAAGAATGAACACGGTTTCTACTTTACTGGAACAGAGGACGCTAATAATAGCAAGCAACGCTTTAGGTTTGGCTCAACTTGGGCTAATGGTGGTCAATGGTTAGTGGGATACAATTCATTAAATGTCTCTAAGGGGACATCTGATACCTTAAGACATATTTTGGACTTTAATAAAAATATAGTATCACTAGATGGAAATATTCTCCACGAATTTGCCTATGAAAGCTTCCATGGTTATGACAATATGTACATCTTTTCAGTTAATACAAATAATGTAAGATCACAAGGACCTCAAAAATTATACTCCTACAAAATATATGATAATGAAACATTAGTTAGAGATTTTGTTCCTTGTTATCGAAAAAATGATGGTGAAGCAGGATTATATGATAGAATTAATGGAACCTTTTATGTAAATCAAGGAAGTGGTGAATTTCTTGTAGGAGAAGATATTTACAGTGGTGAAATAGTTAATTCAGAAACCGTTGTAGACAAAGTTGAAAACCATATTGTATATGCAAAATGGGTTGTTCACCGCAATACAAATCAAACATCAGGACAATTATTCTCAAGTGTGAGAGATATATATAACCCTCAAAATTTTGTCAACACTTTAATTGAACCCTTAAAGAAGAAAATAGCTAAATAATAATTATTATTCACCATTTAAATATAACATAAATAACGGACAGGATTTTAAGTCCTGTTTTTTAATATATAGAATATACTCAAGAAAAAAATATTATTAGTATTTGATATTGATAAAATTCCAAATTTTATCAATAATTATATACATAAGATAGGAAACAACACCAAGAATAAAAATGCTACTAATAACAAGATTGAGCTGAAATACTTGAGAACCATACATAATAAGAAAACCTAGACCATTTTTAGATACTAGTAATTCTCCCATAATAACTCCAATCAGACTTAATGAAATATTTATTTTTAAAGTAGAGAAAATCAAAGATAAATTACTAGGAAAAATAACTTTTCGATATATTTGATGATCTTTTGCACCAAAACTCTTTAATAAGATAATATATTTTTTATCTACAGATATAAAACCATTATAAATAGTAATAATAGTAGTAAAAATACTAATAGTTAATGCCATAAAAACAATAGAATGAATACTAGCACCAATCCAAATAATAATTAATGGTCCTAAAGCTACTTTTGGCAAAGAATTCAAAATAACAATATAAGGATCTAGGATTTTTGATAATCTTTCAAATCTCCATAATAAAGAAGCAATAAAGATTCCCAAAATAGATGAAATCGTAAAACTAAGAAAAACTTCCCAAATAGTAACAAACATGTGATGATATAACTCTCCACTTTTACTTAAAGAAAGAATAGTATGAAGAATTTGACTAGGAGAAGAGTATAAAAAAGAATTAATAATAGAAAAGCGAGCAAGACCTTCCCAAAGAAGAAGAAAAAAAATGCAAATAAAAATTTGATAAAAAAGAACAATCTTCTTTTCTTTTTTTATCTTTTTTATAAATTGATCGTGCTCACTACTAAATATGAACATCTAAATCCCTCCATATTTTTTCATAATAAGAAGAAAACTCTTTTGCCTTTCTATTTTCAACAGGAAGTTTTCTTTTTTCAAAAGAGATGTTATAAATGCTTTTAACACAAGCTGGGCGCTTTGATAAAACAACAATTCGATCAGACATACTAATAGCTAAAGAAATATCATGAGTAACCATAATAGCTGTTTTGCCTTCTTGTTTAATAATTTGATAAATATCATTACTAATAGCTAATCCAGATTGATAATCTAAAGCTGAAGTAGGTTCATCTAGTAGAAGAATATCTGGCTTTATAGCTAAAGTTCGAATAAGAGCACAACGTTGCCGCATCCCACCAGACAAACTATCAGGATATTGATTCATAAAATCCTCAAGACCATAAGTTTTTAAAAGATAAATAACATAATTTTTATTATCTTCATTTAATAAACCATTAACTTCTAAGCCAATAAGACAATTATCTAAAACAGTACGAAAAGGAAGAAGACAATCATCCTGTAACATATAAGCAATTTTACAAGAATCTTTTATAGAAATAGTTCCACCAGATTTCATTGTAAGACCACTAAGAATAGAAAGAATAGTACTTTTTCCACATCCACTAGGTCCAATAATAGAAATAAATTCATTTTCAAAAACAGAAAAACTAATATCTTCTAAAGCTAATATTTCTTCTTTTGATGTTTGATAATTCTTTTTTAAATGATGAAGCTCCAATACTTTATTCATAAAATCCTCCTAACAATATATTGTATGAAAAAAGAAAGGAAATGCCCATGATATATTTATTAGAAAAATAAAATCCAGAAAATTATTTTTTTAGTTTTAGTGATATGATATACTTATAATGAGGTGATAAGCTATGAGGTTAATGTTTGAAGTATATTTAACAAAAAAATCCACCTCACAAGATGAATGGTCAAAATTAATAAATATAATATCAAACTATAATGGTTTTTTAAAAAAATGGAAAATTTTAGTTGTTAATGATAAGAATCAAATTAGATATTTTATAAAAACAAACTGTACTCTTCCACCTACAATTAATGATCTAAATGCTTTTTTATTAAAACCCGTAAAAGCAAAAAATGTCCCCAAACCTACATATGTATTACCTACACTTCCTAAAAAAGAAAATAGTATTATAGGTTTAATTAACTATTATGAAGTTAAAAACAAAGGAATCCTAAAATACCTAGAAATTAGTTTTGTAAAATTATATGACCACAAAGTAAAATCAAAAATAGCTTATTATGTTAAAGAAAATAAAAGTTTAAAAAAGTATCATCTGCTTCTTGAAGAACCAACTAATGTATTAGCCATAGATTTTGGCAGTAACAAAAGATACTTTTATAAAAGTTGCCCAAAATATTTAGAAATTAACAAAATATTACATTTATTAAATACCGATTCTAATAATGCAATTTTAGCAGTTGATACCTTTCCATATTTACAAGGTAGTTTCTATTTAAGTCAAAATAATTTTAGTTTTGATAAACATTCGATAATAATGGGAGCATCTGGATGTGGAAAATCAAAATTTATCAGCTTAATAATTAATAGTATTAATAAGAATAGAAACTTAAAACAAAAATATAAATTTGTAGTAATTGATCCACATGCAGCACTAGAAAACGATATAGGAGGAATTGGTAAAGTAATTGATTTTAAATCTACTTTAGATAGTATTGATTTATTCATGAATAATAGTAATGATATCGTATCATCTACAGAATTATTATTAGAACTATTAAAATCATTGCTTTCTGATCAGTACAATTCAAAGTTAGAAAGAGTCTTAAGACATTCAATACATATACTCTTAAAAAATGAAACATTTAATTTTAAAAACTTAAGAAAACTATTATTAGAATTAGAATACAGAAATGAATTAATAAAAAAACTTCAGTTAGACTTACCAAATAGCGTTATTGATTTCTTTTTATCTGACTTTAATGATTTAAAAACAAAATCATATGGAGAAGCAATATCTCCAATTATAGGATTTATAGATGAAATGGAAATGATACCTGTATTTAATTCAGAACAAAAAAGTGAAAACTTAAAAGATACAGTTCATGAAAACTTTTTAACAATATTTTCTCTTGATAGAACAAAACTAGGAGATAAAGTTACTAAAACGATTTCAGGATTAATAATGCAACAATTACTAACGATAATCCAAGAAAGAGTAATTGATGAACATATAATTTTTATTATTGATGAAGTTGCTGTAATAGAAAATCCAATTTTATCAAGATATTTATCAGAAGCAAGAAAATATGACTTGTCTTTAATTTTAGCCGGACAGTATTTTAGTCAGATTTCTGAAGAACTAAAACACTCAATATTTGCTAATGTTATAAATTATTTTATTTTTAGAGTATCAAAATTAGATGCCAATATATTAGTAGATAATTTTAACATGAAAATTCCTTTAGATGATTCGAAAGATTTAAAAGTAAAACTATTGACAGAATTAAATAATAGAGAATGCATCGTTAGAATTGGAGTTAACGGAATAATGATGCCTGCATTCAAAGGAATGACTCTAAATTATACAAGTATACCTAGAGTTAAGAGAAAAAATAGCATAAGTAGTAAGGATAATGAAAACAAAGAACAAGAAAAAATAAGCTTTAGTTTAAATAGTAATGTAAAGTTAAAAGACATTTTAATATCTAATTCCACAAGAAAGGAAGTAATAAAAGATGAATGATAGTAAAGCCCTTGAAATAGTTGATAAAATATTTAAAGGTATCTTTGATACAAATAATAATAGCTCATTAGAAACAATATTAGAGAAATTTGCCTTTGATGTAAAACTACCAAAACAAGTCAATGATTCTACGACAAATGAGATAACATGGGCAGATTCAATTAGTAGTGGTAGATTTATAACAAATGAAAATATGGAAAAAAGAGATTCAACAATAGGTTGGATGATTCCAAAAAGAAAAATAAATAATTTGCAAGAATTGATTGATATTTGGAATACAATTAATTTAACTACAACAGAAAGAGTTTATGATTCAATAAATGTAGTAAAAAGTGATACTATTTATCGTTGTGAAAATGTCTATCGTTGTACAGATTGCAATGACTCTAAAAATATAGTTTACTGTGATTCTTGTGTAAATTCTGAATTTTTACTTGCCTCTCAACGATCAAGTACCTGCAATTTTTGTATAAGATGTGATGATTCAAAAAATTGCAGTAATAGTTATAATGTTATTTGTTCAAATAAAGCCAACAATTCCTTATTTATTCAAGATTGTTATGATGTATATGAATGTATGTTTTGTTCTCATATTGCTTCCAAAAAATACTGTATAGCAAATATGCAATTTGAAAAAGAAGAGTATTACGAAATAAAGAAACTTATAATAGAATGGATATTAAATTCATAAAAGCTAAGACTAAAATTACTGTAAATTATCAAAAATTAGTATTGATTTTACATATTTCTGTTGTATAATAATACTCCAATGGAGGATTATATGGAAAAAAGAAAATATGATTTTTTTAAAATCTCTAAAGTGAAAAAAATGGCAATCGAGTATTTTCCTAATTTTTTTGGAGAAAATTTGATTGTTACAACTGATCATAATATTGATGATTTAGAAAGAGAATATTTAGAATACTGCAAAAAGTACTTTAATATATTTGAGCGTGATACTAATAATGAAAGATATCAAATTCTGCAGGCCTATGAATATATTAAAACTCATTTGAAAGAACATACTAAATTTCAAGCCAATTCAGAATTATCAAAAAAAATTTTACAATCTTATGATGAATTGATATCAACGATGGGATCATATAAATTTTCTACCTGTGATGATACTTCTTATGGTGCAGTGCAAAACAATACTAATAAAAACATACTACTTGAAATATCATTATTTCAACCATTTTTTGAATCAGTTTTAAAAAATATAGATGATTACTTTGCAACTATTTCAGAAGCAGAACAAATTGATGAATTTTATTGTGGGTTAGTTTCAAAATTAGAAGAATTAAAGAATTTATTGGATCATAGTGAAAAAAAATTAAAATCTGCACAAGAAGAGTACCATACTGCTTGGAATGGCAAAAATGCACCGTACTACTATAGGAAAGAATACAACATTCCTCCATATACAGCATCAGAATTAGGAGAAGCCAAAAAAGAATGGAGATTGAAGAGAAACGAAGCATGCTATTCTATTTTAAAATTCTTTAAAGGACTTGAAAATATTAATAAAACGTTATATTGTAATGTAGCTGAATTTAGAGAAAAAGATAATGAATTAGAAATTAGTAATTTATATAATAATGCAGTTACAAATATAGTCAAAGGTCCAAATTATTTTTGCTATCTTGATGAAGGATATAAAAGAAAAGTGGCAGAACAAATTGAAGAAAAAGCAAGGCAAAAAGCAAAGGTTAAAAAAATCGAATCCTAAGACAATTATTAAAACCTCAGTTCAATTTATCTTGAATTGAGGTTTTAAATTTTAAGAATAAACGTAATAATATATTTAGTATAAAATAAGATGAATTATAATATTACAAATATCCATAAATATTTAATTTGCATCTAATTAAAAAAATGCAGATTTTTTGTCTGCATTTATCCTACAAAATTGCTACAATCTGTTCCTATTTTTATTTGCAGCTATTATATTACTTTTTAGTAATAATGGTATAAAAGAAATTTTTTAAGAAATAGAATAAAATAATTTTTTATAATCTACTTTCTCAGTTATTTCTCCATAATCAATCATAATATCTTGTAAATGATCAAATGACTTTTTAGAAAAATTAGTTGTTTTTGGCCAAGTATCATTGCTTCTATAATGAGAAATAGCACTTTCTAAATCATTTAAAGCAGTATCTGGAAATTGCTTTAAAATAGTCTTAGCAATCTCTTTATCAGTATGATTATGTACATAATCTAATCCTTTTTGAATTGCTTTATCAAAAGACTTAATTAATTCAGGATGTTTTTCAATATAACTAATTCTAGCAGAATATGAAGTATAAGGAACTACTCCACCTAATTCCCCAACACTAGCAACAACATACCCATAACCTTGTTTTTCAAGCATGGTGGCAGTAGGTTCAAATAAAGTAACAAAATCTCCTTGGCCACCAATGAATGCTCCACTCATCGCCGCAAAAGCAATAGAAGTATCAATAGAAACATCGCTCCTAGGATCAATTCCATTCTTCTTTAAAGCATATTCAAGAGTCATCTCAGGCATACCACCAGCTCTACCACCAATGATATTTTTTCCTTTTAAAGAATCTAACGTAAAATTATCTATCTTTTTACGCGAAACTATAAAAGTACCATCTTTTTGTGTTAACTGTGAGAATGTTTTCAAATAGTCTTTCTCCCCACCGTTATAAACATAGATAGTTGCCTCACTTCCAGAAAAACCAATATCAGCTTCCCCAGCTAATAAAGCTGCCGTAACTTTGTCAGCACCACTAGTAAGAATTAAATTAATATCAATTCCTTCCTCTTTGAAAAAGCCCTTTTCAATAGAAACATACATTGGTGCATAAAAGATAGTATGAGCAACTTCGGCTAAAGTAACTTTTTCTATTTTTTTAGAAATAGAATTATCCTTTTTTTCATTAAAGTTAAATAAAGTAGCCGATCCAACTAAAAAAATAGCACATAAACACAACAAGTAAATAAATAACTTTTTCTTCATAAAAATTCTCCTTACAAAGTAATATATGAAAAACAAAAAAATATGTTATTATAGTTTTTATCACAAAAAGAATAAAAAATGTCAAAGAAAATGTAAAAAACACAAAAAAATAAGAAAAAAGTAGTAAAAAAAGCTACAAAAAGGAAGTGTTTTCAATGTTTTACTTGAAAAAAGTTAAAAAAAATGTTATAATAAAGCCACATTAATGAGGAGGAATGAAAAAATGAAAAAATTAAGCAAAATGACAAAGACAATTTTTACAATGATGATAGCTGTAATAATTACTATTACTTCAGTAATAAATACAAATGCAGCATCAGAAACAATTCAACTAGGACAAGCATATAAAACACAAAGCTATATAGCAGGAGTATCTTTTTCATACAAAGTAACAACTGATGGAAAATATTTATATTGTTTAAATATTCATAAAGAAACAGCTCAAAATGTACAAGCTACTTTGGTGAAAAATAGCTCATACATCAATGGAGGAGTTGTATACATCTTAAAGAATGGATACCCAAATAAATCTATTACAGGAGACAAAGACAAAGATTATTACATTACACAAACAGCTTTATGGTGGTATTTAGATAAGACAACAGGAAGTACAAATTTAGGAGAACAATTTAAACAAGATGGTTCAGATCCACATGGACTTAGACAACATGTAATCAACTTAGTAAATGAAGGATACAATCATAGAAATGATAGTATAGAAACAAAAGAACTTAAATTAGCAATTGATGCCGTAGGTGGAAAATCTATGACATTAAGTAACAATTACTATGTATCAAATGAAATTAAAGCAACAGCTATTCAAAATCTTAATAGCTATAATGTAACATTAGAAAATGCCCCAGCAGGAACTGTAATTGAAAAAGCAGGACAAGCAATAAATTATACAGGTGCATTTAATGTAAAAGCCAATGAGACTTTCAGAGTAAAAGTACCAGCAGCATCAATAAATGCGACAGCATCAATCAAAGTAGTTGCAAAAGCAAAAGGTGTTACTCGTTATACAGCATTTGAATATAAGCCAGCAGATAACAATATGCAACATGTAGCTTTATTTGAAAAAGAAGAAAAAGAAGTATCTAGCAACATTACCTTAGATATTTCAACATCAAAAGTATCAATATTAAAAGTAGATGCTAATACAAAACAACCATTAGCTGGAGCAAAATTTGTATTAAAAGATGCCAACGGAAAAGAAATTACGAGTTGGACATCTACTAATAGTGCTCACATTATTAGAAATTTAGCAAATGGAAACTATACCATTGAAGAAGTTGAAGCTCCAATAGGTTACGTATTAAATAAAAATATAACTAAGTTTACAGTTACGGATACAAACAGAGACATAAAAATAACAGTTGAAAATACAGCAAAAAAAGTAGTTGTTAATATTATCAAAATAGATCAAGCAACAAGAGCACCATTAGCTGGAGCTATACTAGTAGTAAAAAAAGCTGATGGAACAGAAATTGCCAGATTTACAACAACAAATGAACCATATGTATTAACAGATTTAGCAAATGGAACATATACAGTAGAAGAAGTAAGTGCACCAGCTGGTTATATTTTGAATACAGAAAAGATTACATTTACAGTTGATGAAAATCATTTATCTCATCAAATATCATTTGTAAATGCTAAAGAAACACCAGTACCAGATACTGCATCAGCATCTTCATTAATAATGATTATGTTAGGCCTTGGAATATTAGGTTTTGGAATTAAGTATATAACAAAAAATGCTAAGAGAATTTAATAGGGAGAAAGAAAAATCTTATACAACAACAGCTTTTGTAGGAGCACTAATAACACTAATAGGAGGATTCTTTCTTTTCTATAATTATATAGAATCAAAAAAGATAGTAGCCTATGATTATATGGCAAATGTCTTTTACAATGGAACAGAAGTTGCACAAATAAGTGAAGAAGAAGACATAAAAAAACCACTAGAAGAAGATCAATTATCTACAGAAGTAACAAACGAATATATAGGTTACTTAATCGTACCAAAAATTAATTTAACAAAAGGTTTTCTAGATAAAAGATCAAGTGAAAATGATGTTGAAAAAAATATTTTGGTAGTAAGTGGATCAAATTATCCAGATACAGAGAAAGGAAACTTAATTCTAGCAGGCCATTCTGGAACAGGATGGAAGGCATTCTTTAATGATTTATATAAATTAAATATAGGAGATGTAGCTTACATCAATTACAAAGGAAAAAAATACATTTATAATATAGTCAATATTTACACACAACCAAAGGTTGGTAAATTAGCTATCTATCGAAACTATGATAAAACAACATTGACATTGATAACATGTACAAATAATGATTCTACTACACAAACAATATATATTGCAGAATTAGTAAGTATAGAAGAATAAAATAAAAAAGGGGGGTTGAATTATGAGTAAATTATCATTCTTAGATAAACTAAAAGTATTTTTTGAAGTTTCAAAAAATTCATATTGGTTTCCAATAATTATGATTTTACTTTTGGGGGTTGCAGTATTATTTCTTTCAAATAAGAAGAAAACTATAAAACAAGAAAAAACAATTTCAATAATTTTTTCAATCCTCATAATTCTACTAGTATTCATAGTATATCATACATCTATTGTAAATATCTTTGATTATATGATGGACAATTTATTTATAACAATTTATTTTCCAACAATTACTATCTATTTTGCTGCAATGATTATAACAAATGTAATTTTTTGGA
This sequence comes from uncultured Erysipelotrichaceae bacterium, assembly GCA_902783315.1. GTDB lineage: Bacteria > Bacillota_I > Bacilli_A > RF39 > UBA660 > UBA3789. The sequence goes on from CACZQK010000027.1 coordinate 12,835, forward strand.
TTAGTTTAATAAATCAAAAAACATCACGAATAATTAAAAAAGTAAATATAGGTGTCTATGTACTAATGAATTACTTATTAGCTTTAATATTAAATATAGTAAATACAGAAGAGCTAGATGTATTTACTCAAAGTTCAATATATGGTAATACCAAAGTAACTGCATTAATTGAATTATCAAGTATCATATTCATCGTATGGATTATCTTTTTAATCTTATATAGAATAATATTAGCTTATATTAGAAAAGATTATAAAGAAACAGAAAGAAGAAGCATCATAAAAAGAATAGAAAAAAGATTACCTGACAATTATAAGCCAATTCAGTTACCAAATTATATTAAAAAGTTGGGAAAAAATCAAAAAGAAGAAAATAAGACACTTCAACCAATTCCAGAAATTGTGGAGTTACAATTACAAACTCCTGAAAAGACAACAATTGAAGTAGATACTCTTGAAGAAATTAAAAGAAAGAAAGAAGAAACTGAGAGATTAACAAAAGAATATGAAAAGATGTTAACCGCTGATGATTATCGACTACTTTTAAAGTTGTTACAAGAGCAAAAAGAAAGAGGAATCAAAAAACAAAAAGAAAAACAGCAACAAGAAGAGCCTAAATTAATTCCGATAGAAGAATATAGGCAAGAAAAACAAAAAGAAGTGAAACAAATAGAGGATTCCGCTAACGAAGAAAGATTAAAGGAAATTAGAAGACAAAAGGAAATCTTAGAAAGACAAAAAGAAGAAGCTTTACGTCTAGAAAGACTCCGTATTGAAGAATTAAAGAGACAGGAATTGGAAAGAGAACAAAATAATTTTACAGAGTTAGAAACGTTATATAGAGGAATAAGTAGATAATTCCTCTTTTTTTGCAAAATTTAAATAACAATAAATAGATAAAAAGCATTTCATAAAATATGTTATAATAACATAAAAGCTGATATAAAAGGAGGAATACCATGAAAAAACCTAGCTTGTTATTAGATGTAGATGAAGTCATCTGTTTTTCAATGTATTTAGAATACATAAATGAATTTTTACAAGAAAGCTATTCTATCGATGATTTTACAGAATACTACCTAGAAGAAAGTGTTATTCCAAAAGAAAAAATGGAAGAATTTAATAAATTTATAGCAGAAAAAAATTTATACGAAAAGCCAACAATACTTCCAGGAGCAATAGAATCAATTAAAAAATTAAGTGAGTATTATGAAATATTTATATGCTCAGATTGTATAAATCCTTTTGCTAAAGAAAATTCTGGAATAATGTATAAAAATAAATATGATTTTTTATACAGGACATTTTCTCAAGATATTATTCCCTGCAAGAATTATATTTTTACGGGAACAAAAGATATATTTGTAGCAGATGTTCAAGTAGATGACTTAGTACGTAATTTTGGCTCTAATGTACCTAAAAAAATTTTATTTCCTTCATATCATAATAAAGAAGTTCCGGAAGAGTTTTTAAAAGAAAAAGGGATTATTCGTGCCGGAAATGATTGGCGAGAAGGTTGGAATATTTTGGAAAAAAAATTAATAGACAATTTTGATGAAAAACAGTTAAAATTAAAGAAAACAGTTTTTAAGTAATCAGTAGAAACAGTTACATTTTGTGTTATAATATTAAAGCTGTAAGAAAAAAATAAATTAAGGAAAAAAAATATGAAAATACTTCACTTTCAAAGCTGGCAACTAAAAAATATTATAAAAGAATTACCGAAAGTTAAAGAACAAGGATTTGATACCATTCAAATAAGCCCCGTTCAACCATATAAAATAGAAAAAAGAAATGTAAATGGAAAAATAGAAAACCGCTTTTTTTGGTGGTCTGTTTATCAGCCACTAGGGTTTAGAATTGGAAATTCACTAGGAACAGAAGATGATTTAAAAAGGTTATGTGAAGCTGCTCATGAACTAGGACTAAAGGTCTGTGTCGATGTGGTTGCTAATCACACTGCTAATAAGGGTGGAAGTGAGGAAGAAAAATTACTTCCTCATGAAGACGTTGATCCAGTCTTAAGAGATAATCCCAACTTTTGGAAACATCCAAACGGAAAGACTAAAGATGGCAAGCCAGCAAAATGTGTAGAAAATGGCGAAGATAGAGAAGATGCTGTTAAAAACGCTATAGGCTTACCAAGCCTTGATTGCAACAATCCAGATTTGCAGAAGATTATTGGAAACTTTATAATAGAGTTACATGAATGTGGAGTTGATGGGATTAGATGGGATGCTGCAAAACATATTGGAACTCCAAGAGATGGTGTAAGCTTTTTTCCAAACATGTCCAAGCTACTACAAAAATTAAATATGTTTAGTTATGCAGAAGTGTTGTCCAATAATCCTAAAAACACATCATGGGTTAAAGAATTTATAGATCCAAATTTATGTGGCTTGGATTTTGTTTTAACTGGTAAAGAAATAGAATTAGACCAGAAAAAGCAAATATTATACCCAGAAACTCACGATTCATTATATCACGAGGAAGGAGAATTTGGATTTAAAGGTTCCACAAAGCATAAAAAACAAAGTATTATTGATCTTCAATATCTTAAAACTATGCTTCAAAAACCACAGGCAAACTTTCTTTATACCATAAGACCAAATCCAATAGCAATAGAAAACTTTTCTAAGAGTGGGTCTGATTTACCAAACGATAATGATTTTACTAATGCCTGGAAAAGCAAATTTATATATTTTATAAATCATTATTTCGGTGTGAATGAATTTACAATAGCAGCTTCTAAAATAAAAGCAAGAGTAATGGGAAAATGGTTTAATGATTAATATGAAAATATTCAATTTTATAAAGATACTAGTCCTAATATAAAAAACACCACTAATAAAAATATACGTTCAATTTAATAATGATAAAATTATAAAATAATAATTCAGTTTTTAAATATCGGAAACTGAGTTTTTCTTTTTTTATTTCTAAAAAACTCTCATTGTTTTGAAATATAAAGTACGATATAATGGGAAAAGGGAAGTGAAAAGTATGAATTTAGATGAATTAAATGATAGACAAAAAGAAGCTGTTTTATATAACGATGGACCACTACTAATTATTGCGGGAGCTGGTGCTGGAAAGACTAAAACTTTAACAACCAAAATAGCTTTTTTAATTGAAGAAAAGGATGTAAGCCCCTATAACATTTTAGCTATTACTTTTACTAATAAAGCAGCTAAAGAAATGAAAGACAGACTATTTAGACAAATAGGAAATGAAGCCAAAAAGCTAACAGTGTCAACATTTCATAGCTTCGGCTTAAAATTACTAAGAGAAAACTACGAGGCCTTAGGATATGATAAAAACTTTGTTATTATGGATAGTGATGACTCTTTGACTGTTGTAAAAAAGATTATTAAAGACATGGGATATGATCCAAAAATATATAATCCAAGAGCCATTAGAAATAAAATTAGTAGTTGCAAAAACGAAATGATGTCACCAGCCCAATATAAACAATTTGTTGCTAGCGAATACGAAGATATCATTCAAAAAGTATATGAAACATATGAAGTAAAATTACAAAGAAATAACTCCGTAGATTTTGATGATCTATTATTACTTCCCATAGAATTATTTAAAAAGCATCCAGATATCTTAGAAAAATATCAAAATTTATATAAGTATATTTTAATTGATGAGTATCAAGATACGAATGAAGCACAATATATTTTAACAAAAGTATTAAGTGAAAAAGGAAGAAAAATAACTTGTGTAGGAGATGATTCACAAAGTATATATAGTTTTAGAGGAGCAAACTATAAAAATATTTTAAATTTTGAAAAAGACTATAAAGATGCTAAAACAATTCTTTTAGAACAAAATTACCGTTCAACAAGTAATATTTTAGATGCTGCCAATCAAGTAATAAAAAACAATAAAATGAGAAAAGACAAAAACTTATGGACTGCAAGGGGAATAGGAGAGAAGATAACGTATTATAGAGCTTATAATGAAAGAGATGAAGCACAATATGTTATAAGACAAATTAAAGACCTTATTAGTCAAGGAGTAGAGTATAAGGATATAGCCATTCTCTACAGAACGAATGCCCAATCACGTGTAGTTGAAGAAGAAATGTTAAAAGAAAATCTACCATATAAAGTAATTGGAAGTTTTTATTTCTATTCCAGAAAAGAAATAAAAGATTTAATTGCTTATCTACGTCTTATTCATAATTCCAAAGATAATGTATCTTTACTTAGAGTTATAAATACTCCCAAAAGAGGAATTGGTTTAAAAACAATAGAAAATTTAACTACTATAGCAGATCAAGAAGGAATAAGTATTTATGAAGCTATTTCATCTGGAAAAGAACTAGGTTTTAAAGAACTGATAGAAAGACTAAAAGAAGTATCAAAAAATATAACTCTTACAGAATTGATTGATAAAGTATTAGAATCAACTGGGATAAAAGAAGAATTAGAAAGTGAAAAAAGTCTAGAAGCAGAAGTAAGGCTAGAAAATCTAGAAGAATTTAAATCAATTACCAAGTCATTTGAAGAAAGAGAAGGTCTAATTTCATTAGAAGACTTTTTATTAGAAATAAGTTTAATAAGTGATGTAGAAGAATATAAAGATGATCCAAATAGAATAAGTTTAATGACCGTTCATTCTGTAAAAGGACTAGAATTTAATAATGTATTTGTAATAGGTATGGAAGAAGGAATATTTCCTCATATGAATTCTTTAATGGAATCTTCTGAAGTTGAAGAAGAAAGAAGATTAATGTATGTCGCAATTACCCGTGCAAAAGATAAGCTTCATTTAATTAATGCTAGAAGAAGAACTTTATTTGGAAAAGAACAAATTAATCCTGTTAGTAGATTTTTAAGTGAAATTAATGAAGACTTAATAGAATCAAATTTAAAAGAAGAAAATAAAAAAGAAGAACAAAAAATAGAAGTAGGAGAAATGTTTAGAGAGGAAGATATCGATTACCAAGTAGGAGACTTTGTCTATCATGAAACCTTTGGCACTGGAAAAGTAGTAGAAGTTACTAAAACTCTCGTTAGTGTAGCCTTTAAGCATCCCCATGGAATTAAGAAATTAATGAAAAACCATAAAAAGCTATCTAAAGTGTAAATTGGTTATTTGTTTCAAATATAAGAAATCAACACCTTTATTATAGGTAAATAAAAAAATAATTGACAAATAAATAAAAAATGATAAGATAATAACCAATTTAGTAGTAACGAAAAAGGAGTGATTATATGTCTACTAATGAATTAGGAATTACTGAAAAAACTGCGCATTTCTATATAAAAGATGCTTATCATGTAGAAGCTTTACCCATAGAAATAGCTAGCGCCTATCTTGATTTTTTAGGAATAAATTTAGAAGATGACAACTCAGATTGGCAAGTTGATTTTAATGGCAATGGATATATAATTAAAGATAATGAAAAAGAAATAAGCATCAGGCTTACACTAGATATAGAAGGTTTCCCATGTATTTTAGCAAAAACAAAAAATTCAGGTACCTTAACAAATAAGTACTCTGTTATTCTAGACAATAGAGGTACAAATTCACAATTGCAAGTAACTAGTACAAATTATAGAACGTATACTTTAGAAGGTGAGATAAAATCGTTATCAGACATCAATAGAGCTTCTAAAATATATAGAGTAGAAAAAACTTCAGATAAAAATGAATTTGGTGCAAAACAAGGAGCTATATTGGATTATATTCATTTTTATCAAGAAACAGCTAATGCCTATCTTAAACTTTTAGGAATAACCCCAAAACAAGACCCACAAGATTGGCAAACTACTCCTGATGAAAAAGGATATAAAATCAATGAAGCTAATGGAAACCAAATAAGAATAGGCCTTGAACCAGATACAGATGGTTCCTCATATATTTTAGTAGAAATAGAAAACTCAGATACCTTAATAAATGACTACGATGTTTTTCTAGACACTAGAGGGGAAAAACCACAACTTCTGGTGACTGCTAGAAGTTATAGTACTTATGTTTTAGATGATAAGACACCAACGCTAATAGGCGCAAATATATTTCCTTCAGCAGGAAAAAAACCTTATCAGTTAGTTCGTTAATAGACAATTAAGAGTTCAATCGAACTCTTTTGTTTTAGTTTGTATTAAAAAACACAAAAAAGTGCTATCGAAATTTTGATAATTGTAATAGTTACTTTTTTTAGTTAGTTATTATAAACCTATTTTAAATTTCATATATAACAACAAGCATTTATTACATTATCTTTGTAAACATTTTGTAAGAAGTGTAAATATATGTTACAATAAAGAAAAAGGAAGGATATTGATATGAATAAAGATTTAACACTAGTTATCTTAGCGGCCGGAATGGGAAGTAGATTTGGAGGGTTGAAGCAAGTTGAACCGATGGGACCAAATGGAGAGTTTATCATTGATTATTCCATTTATGATGCTCTACAAGCAGGTTTTAATAAAGTGGTTTTCTTAATAAAAGAAGAAAATTACAATATATTTAAAGAAACAATAGGAAAAAGAGTAGAACCTCATATTAAAGTGGAATATGCTTTCCAAAAAAATGATAATGTTCCAATCTATCATGAAGAATTAAAAGCAAGAGTAAAACCATTAGGAACTTCTCATGCTATTCTTTGCTGCAAAGAAAAAGTACATGAACCATTTATGATGATTAATGCCGATGATTTTTATGGAAAAGATGCTTTTATTCAGGGAGCAAACTTTCTAAAAAATATGGATGCCCAAAAAGATATCCATGAGTATGGACTAGTTGGCTACTTAGTAAAAAATACTATTACTGAACACGGAGCTGTAAAAAGAGGTGTCTGCGAAACAGAAAAAAATTATTTAACAAATATTATTGAAAGTAATGTAAAGAGATTAGAAGATAATACTATAGAGGCAGTTCCTCTAGATGAGAGAAAAGAGCCATTCAAAGTAGATGAAAATGATACCGTTTCTATGAATATGTTATTATTTGATTCAAGTATAATAGAAGAAATCGAAAGTAATTTTAAAGATTTCTTAGAAGAAAATAAGGACAATTTAGAGAAATGTGAATACTTAATTCCTGATACTTTATTCAAAGCTATAAGAGAAAATAGAGCAATATGTAAAGTGATTCCAACAACGGCTACTTGGTATGGCGTGACCTATAAAGAAGATGTCCCAAATGTAAAAGAAGCAATAAAAAGATTAGTAGAAAGTGGAGAATATCCACAGAATTTGTGGAAATAAAAAATGACAATAATTATTGGATGTACAAATGAAAAAATAACAGGCACAGCATGGGAAGATAATAAATTTAAATACGCCATAAAAGATAGTGATATAAGGAAATATGTTGGAAGTGACAATGAAATAACAAATCTTTTAAGTCAGGGGTATGAATTAAATATAGATAAAAGTGGTATTGGTATTATTGCAAGGATAGGTAAAACTAAAATTATTGGATGTTGTTATAAACCTGAAGAAATTATTTTTGAAAGTATATATGAAGCTGAGGGATGTAGTCTCAAAGAAACTATTTCAACTTTAAATAAAATGATTAACGCCGGGCAAAAAAAAGAGCCACCAAAACAATATACAAAAAGTTATTTTGGACATGAATTGTCTAGAAAAACAGGTAACTGAAAATGACGAAAACGTCATTTTTTCTTTTTTAGGAGTTTGAATAATGATATACTAAAAGAAAGAAAAGGTGATTTTATGCAAGATAGAATGAATGAATTAATTGATATTATAAATGAAGCTGATTATAATTATCATACTCTAGATAATCCAACGATAACAGATCAAGAATATGATAAATATTTAAGAGAATTATTTGAAATAGAAGAACTTCATCCAGAATGGATAAGAGAGGATTCTCCAACGCAACATGCAGGTGGAAAAATAATAGAGGGTTTTACGAAAGTAAGCCATAAAATTCCTATGATGTCTTTAAGTGATGTATTTTCAGAAAAAGAATTAATTAATTTTGACGAAAGAATAAAAAAAGAAGGAATCACTCCAGAATATATGTGTGAATTAAAAATAGATGGTTTATCCGTTTCACTATTATATGAAAAAGGAAAATTTATAAGAGCAGCAACTAGAGGAGATGGAACAACAGGAGAAGATATTACTCATAATGTAAAAACAATAAAAGTAATTCCCTTAAAATTAAAAAAAGAAGTAGACATAGAAGTACGTGGAGAAATCTTCATGAATAAAAAAACTCTACAAGAATTAAATAAAAAAAGAAAAGAGAAAAATGAACCTCTCCTTCAGAATTGCCGCAATGCAGCAGCGGGATCTATACGCCAATTAGATTCAAAAGTTGCAGCAGAAAGAAAATTAGACAACTTCATTTACCATTTACCAAACCCTTTAGATTATGGGCTACATACCCATAGTGAAGCAATAGATTATATGCAAGATTTAGGCTTTAAAATTAATCCTAATAATCGTCTAGTATCTTCAATGAAAGAAGTATTAGAATTTATTGAAGAAAAAGGACAGATAAGAGATAAGTTACCATATGATATTGATGGAGTAGTAATAAAAGTAAATGATATAAGAGAGCAGCAAAAACTAGGATATACTGCCAAATATCCAAAATGGGCTACTGCCTATAAATTTCCTGCAGAAGAAGTCTTAACGAAGTTAAAAGATATTATCTTTACAGTAGGAAGAACGGGACAAATAACTCCTAATGCTGTTTTAGAACCAGTCATTGTTGCTGGAAGTACAATTTCAAGAGCAACTCTTCATAATGAAGATTATGTCAAAGAAAAAGATTTAAAAATAGGAGATATTGTTTCCATAAGAAAAGCTGGAGATGTTATTCCTGAAGTAGTAGAAAGAAAAGCAGAAAGAAGAACAGGAAAAGAAAAAGACTTTGTGATGATTACAGAGTGCCCAATGTGTAAAACAACATTAGTAAAAAAAGAAGGACAAGTAGATTACTATTGTCCAAACAATAAATGCCCTGCAAGACATATAGAAGGATTGATTCATTTTGCTTCAAGAGATGCAATGAATATAGAGGGACTAGGAGATAGAATTATTGAAGATTTCTATAATTTTGGATTTATAAAAGATGTTCCAGATATTTATCATTTAAAAAAACACGAAAAAGATTTAGTATCTTTAGAAGGCTACGGAGATAAATCTGTATCGAATCTTTTAAATGCTATTGAAAACAGTAAAAAGAATTCTCTTGAAAGATTTATTTTTGCTTTAGGCATTCCACATGTAGGATCTAAAACGGCAAAAATACTAGCTATCAGATTTGAAACCCTTGAAAAATTACAAAACGCAAGTTTAGAAGATTTAATAAAAATACCAGATATTGGGGAAATAATAGCTAAAAGTATTCGACAATATTTTGAAAAAGAGTATAATAAAGAGATATTAGAGGAATTAAAACAATTAAATATCAATATGATATATTTAGGAAAAAAAGTAGAAGAGAACGAATTGTTCTCACAAAAGACATTTGTCTTAACAGGAGCTTTAGAGATATTTACAAGAGAAGAAGCTAAAGAAAAGATAGAATCACTAGGTGGAAAAACAACAGACTCTGTCTCAAAGAAAACATCTGTTGTTATTGTAGGAGCTAATCCAGGTAGTAAATACAAAAAAGCCCAAGAATTAAATATTCCCATTTGGACAGAAAAAGAATTTCAAGAAAAGCTTTCAAAATAAAAATGATAAATATTGCAAAGTAGGGGGAAAATATGAATAAATTAAAAAAACAAAAAGATGAAAAAATAAGAGAAGAAGTCATCACAATGGCAATGAAGGAAGAAGAAATAAAACAAGCGTATAGTAATATTCCACTAAAAAAGGTAATAAAAAAAACAAATAACAGTATCTCTAAACAAAAGAAGGAAAATACCACAAAAATTCAAAAAAAGAAAACTGAAATAAGGAATAAAAGTAACTTCAAAAAAATATTATTATTTATAATTTTAATACTCCTACTATTCATCTCAATAGATATTATTTCAGTAGCAAAATTTGATAAAGGTCCTTTTTTTGCAATTCCAATCAAAAAACACAAAGATGGTTCTAAAGAATACTATGGAATTGGCTATAAAGTTATAACATATAATGAAAAAGTGGGAAGAACACATAGAAAAATTGGTTTTTGGAACTTAAAATATAAAAAGATAATTCATATAAAAGACAGTAACTTATTAATGGAACTACTAGATAATGACAAAAAAACATATAATAAGTACAAAGATAAACTAATTAAAATCAACACAACTTTATATGAAATAGATCCAGAAAGTCAAAAAACAACGGCCAAGTATAATGCCAACGAAAAAGATACTATCTTATTTATCATATGTCCTATAGATGAAACAGAAAAGCAAAATACTTACAATAAGATTAAAACAGGAGAAAATAGTAATGTAGTTGGGAATATTACAAAAATAAAAACGAAAATAAAAGACGAAAAAAAGAAGATAAATATTTATATGAGGAATTGTTCTATAGAACAATAAAGAAAGGTAAGATTCGTATGAGAATCTTCTTTTAAATTAAAAAAAGTAAAGTATAAAAATATCTTCCGTTTACTACTAAAACTAAGCGTGGTATAATAAAAAAGATTATGGAAGGAGTTTACCTATGAAAGACAAACTATCAAGAGAAGAATTACTACATGTTGCAGAACTTGCTAGAATTGAATTAACTGAAGAAGAAATTGAAAAATATCAAATTCATATAAAAAAGCTTTTAGATGACGTTGAAAAAATAAAAGATGTAGAAGGCTATGATGAAGAACAATTAATTGCTCCATGGAGTGAAAATACCCACTTAAGGGAGGACAAAATAGGAGAGATGTATGATCCAAAAGAAGTAATTAATCGTGCTCCAAAGCATAGCGGAAATTATATAGAGGTGCCAGTAGTAGTAGGAGAAAGTGAGGGAGCATAATGAGATATTTAAATTTGCCATTAGTAGAAATAAACAAACTTTTAAAAGAAAAAAAGATTAAGCCAATTGATTTAGTAAATGAAGCTTATGAAAATATTGAAAAGCATAAAGAGTATAATGCTTATATCACCCTAAATAAAGAAGATGCCATTAGACAAGCAAAGGAACTAGAAAATAAAGAAGTGGATAATCTCTTTTTTGGTATTCCTATTGCTGTAAAAGATAATATTGTAACAAAGGGATTAAGAACAACCGCTGCTTCACATATATTAGACAATTTCATTCCCCCATATGATGCCACTGTTGTTGAAAAAATAAAAGAAAGAAATATGATTATTATTGGAAAGACAAATATGGATGAATTTGCCATGGGTTCAAGTTCTAGAACAAGTTACTTTGGTCCTCCAAAGAATCCTTGGAATAAAAATAAAATATCTGGAGGAACCTCAGGTGGTAGTGCTACTACAATAGCATTACGGGATGTACCAATTGCCTTAGGAAGTGATACTGGTGGTAGTATTAGACAGCCATCTGCCTATACTGGAATAGTTGGTCTAAAGCCAACTTATGGTAGGGTATCACGCTATGGCTTAATTGCCTATGCTTCTAGTTTTGATCAAATAGGTGCCATGACAAGAAATGTATATGAAAACGCTTTGCTACTAAATACGATTGTTGGACATGACGACAAAGATCTAACTAGTTCAAAAAAAGAAAACGAAGACTTTACAAGACTAATTGGTGAAAGTGTTAAAGGCAAAAAAATAGCTATCCCAAAATTCTTTGTAAGTGAAATAGTTAGTAAAGATATTTTAGATAATATAAAACAAGTAGTAAAAATATTAGAAGAAAATGGTGTAATTGTAGACTATATTGATATGAAATATGTAGAAAATACTGTTACTTTATATCAAATAATTGCTATGGCAGAAGCTAGTTCAAATTTAGCTAGATATGATGGGATTCGTTATGGATATTCATATGAAAAACCAAATAATATAGATGATTTATACGTAAAAACAAGAGCAAATGGTTTTGGTGAAGAAGTGAAAAAAAGAATTATGGTTGGTTCATATTTACTTAGCGGAGAAAATGCCAAAACGTATTATAATAAAGCTTTGTCAATAAGAGATGACATTAGAAAAGAATTTAAAAGAGTTTTAAATGATTATGATTGGATTATGGGACCAACTACTGCTACTACAGCATATGATTTAGATGATCCAATGGATGATCCATCAAAATCTTTCTTGGATGATGTATTGGTAATGCCTGCGAATATGACTGGGCTTCCTGGTATAAATGTTCCAATAGGTTTTGGTAAAGACAATATGCCAATTGGTTTACACATCATGGGAGATTCTTTTGAAGAAGCCAAACTATATCAAATTGCTAGTTTCATAGAAAAAGAACTAAAGCTTGATTTAAATCCTTGGAAAGGAGAAGAAAATGAGTAATTATATTCCAACGATTGGTGTTGAAGTACACTTAGAATTAAAAACAAAAACAAAAATATTCTCTCCCTCAGAAAATGGCTATGGAAAAATGGCTAATTCCTTAACGAATGAAATAGACTTAGGATATCCAGGTACTTTACCAACGCTAAATGAAGAAGTAATTAATATAGGAATAAAAGCTGCAACTATTCTTAATTGTAAAATAAGAAAAGTAATGCATTTTGATAGAAAAAATTACTTTTATCCAGATAATCCAAAGAATTATCAAATTACTCAAGATAGAACACCTATTGGATATGATGGATATGTAGAAATCGAAGTTAATGGAGAAAAGAAAAAAATAGAAATAAAAGAAATGCATATAGAAGAAGATACATGTAAAAGCGCACATAGAGGAAATAAAACATTACTAGACTTTAATAGAGCAGGAGTTCCTTTATTAGAAATAGTAACAAAGCCATGTATTTCAAGTAGTGAAGAAGCTAAACTATATTTAGAAAAACTAAGAGAATTATTAACCTATGGAGATATAAGTGATTGTAAAATAGAAGAAGGTTCTATGAGAGCCGAACCAAATGTATCTCTTAGAAAGAAAGAAGAAGATCCATTTGGAACAAAAGTAGAAATAAAAAACATAGGTTCCATTTCTAATGTAGTAGCTGGAATTGAAAAAGAAATAGAAAGACAGACAAAATTATATGACCAAGGCCAAGAAATTGTGCCACAGACAAGAAGATATGATGATAAAATCCAAAATACAGTTCTAATGCGGGTAAAAGAAACAGGAAATGATTATCGTTATTTCCCAGAACCAGACATTCCATTTGTTGTTTTAACAGATGAAATGATTGAAGAAGCAGTTAAAGAAATTCCAATGCTACCAGATGAAAGACGAAGAATATATCAAGAATTAGGAGTAAGCAAATTAAATGCTAATAAATTAGTACAAAATAGACCACTAAGCGATTATTTCAATGAGTTGTTAGGAGAAAAAATAAATCACCAGACAGCTAGTAATTTATTATTAGGAGATATTTCAGCTTATTTAAATAGAAATGAAAAGGATATAAAAGAAACAACACTTACAAAAGAGAGATTTATTGAATTAGTAAATCTAATTGATAATAATACTTTAACAAGTAAAAATTTAAAGGAAATAATAATCCCTCTTTTAGAAGAAGAAAAAACAATTCAAGAGATAATGAAAGATAATAATATTGAAAACATCACTGATGATACTGAAATAAGAAAAATAATTAGAAAAGTAATTGAAGAAAATAAAGACAGTGTTGAAGACTACAAAAACGGCCACGAAAGAGCAATTAAATTTTTAATGGGCCAAATTATGAAAGAAACAAAAGGAAAAGCGAATCCTAAAATGACCATGGATATTTTACAAGAAGAATTAAAATAAGCAAGTTGAAAAACCCATATACTTAGTGTATAATGTTATGTATTAGGATGTGAAAATATGAAATTTATGAAGTTTATAAAAAAACATACAAGTATGGTTGTAATAGTATTAGTTTTTATACTTATTGTAGTAGGGTTATTAGTTTTAAAAGAAATAGCATTTCCTGAGGAAAACGAAGCAATTTACGGTACAAGATTGGAAGGAATAAAAAACGTTCCAATTAGCAAAGAAAAAAAGAACAACATCATTGGAGCATTTAAAGATATATCTCCTAGTACAACAGTTAGAGTGGCTGGAAGAATAATCTATATTAATGTAAAAGTAAATGGAGATATTTCAAGAGATACTGCCAAAGATTATTCTAATAAATCATTAGAAGTATTTTCAGAAGAAGAAAAGAATTTCTATGACATACAATTTTTAATCGACAATAAAGAAAATGAAGCTCAATTTCCTATTATGGGATATAAACATCATACAAATCCAGATATAAGTTGGACAAAAGATAGATAGGAGAGTTATATGAAAAAGAAGTTATTAATTGGGGTTCCTATTTTTATAGCCGCTATAACATTCTTTTTTGTTTATAGGTATTATAACAAAGAAGACAAAACCACAACATTAACAGTAGCAGAAAAAAGATGGGTGGAAGAGAATAATGAAAAAGCTTATGATTTTGAAGTGGTAAATGATTATCCACTATATGGGCTAAATGGAGAAGGCGTAATCTTTGATTTTTTGAAAGACTTTGAAGAAAAAATAGGTATAGAGTTCAACAAAATTCCATATTTAAAAACATCGACACCAACAACGAATAGTTTTCGTATTAGTATTTTAGGAAATGATGAAAAATTAACAGAAAAAGACTTATTTCTATTTTATGATAATTATGTTGCTGTAGGAAAAACTTATCAAAGAATTAATCATATTAGTGAAATGAAAAATATAGTATTCGGTGTTTTAAAGGAAGATACAGATGAAGTAAGCTTTTATTTAAAAAGTGGTACTAATCTTTCATATAAGTCATATGAAAATATAGCAGAATTATACGCTGCTATAGATTCTGGAGAAATAAACATGGGAGTAGTTCCCAATATTATGTACTTAGACTATACTATTGAAAAAAATAAATACTCCATAAATTACTATTTCACAGAAATGAGAAAGCAAATAGTTTTGACACTAAGCGATAATAATCAAGAGCTAAACAATATTGTAATGAAGTACTACAACAAGTGGAGACAAACAAATTACATAAAAGAGTATAATGATGCATATTTAAATTACTATTTAGAAAAAAATAAATTAAGTGCTAAAACAAAAGCAACTCTAATTTCCAAAAACTATGTATATGGATATATAGAAAATCCTCCATATGAAATAAAAGTAGGAAACAAAGTTTTAGGGATTGCTGGAGAATATATGAATAGGATCTCACGTTTAGCAAATATTAATTTCGAATATAAAAAATATGCTAATAAAAAAGAACTTCAAAAAGCCATAGAAGCGGGAAAAATTGATATTTACTTTGATTATTACAATTATAATAATGACAAATATTTAGCAACTTTATCTCCTTTTGTAGAGGATTATGTAGTCTTAGGAAGACAAAAAGATAATCATATTGTAAACACCTTTGAAAGCTTAAAAGGTCAAGACATAGCAATGGTAAAAGAGGATTCACTATATAATTATTTTCTAAACAATTCAAGGGCTAATATTAAAGAGTATGATAATTTGGATAGTCTGTTAAAAAAAGCTAAAAATAATTTAGTAGTAGTAGATAGAGAGATTTATACATATTATCAAAATAGTAAATTTAAAAAACTAAAAATGATTTATCAAGATACTATGATGAATGACTATAAATTTATGATAAAAAGTAACAATGAAGCTTTCTATGACTTAGTAAACTATATGATTAATACGAATTCATATTACAATTATAGAAATTCTGGTGTTGAGAACTTAAATGCTAAAATACTAGAAGATTCTACTTTAGAGCAAGTTTATATAATTGCACTTTCTATAATATTTATACCATTAATTATTTTTGGAATTATATACTTAGTACTAAAAAAGAAAAAGCAAGTGAAAAAAGTTAAAATTCAAGATAGACATAAGTATACCGATATGTTAACATCACTAAAAAATAGAAATTACTTAAATGCAAAAATGAAAGAATGGGAAGATTGTGAAGTATTTCCACAATCAATTGTAATGGTTGACTTAAACAATGTAAAATATGTAAATGATAATTATGGACATGAAGAAGGAGATCAATTGATTATCAAAGCAGCAGGAATATTAGTAAACACACAATTGGAAAACAGTGAAATTATTAGAACGGATGGAAATGAATTTTTAATATATCTAGTTGGTTATAGTGATAGACAAATTAGTACTTATAGTAAAAAACTAGCCAAAGAAATGAAAAATCTTCCACACGAGTTTGGAGCAGCAGTCGGATATAGTATGATTACAGATGAAATAAAAACACTAGATGATGCTATAAATGAAGCAACTCTAGAAATGATAACGAATAAGGAAGAATATAAATAAAGGTGATAAAATGGAAAAAGCAAGAGACTTTATATTAAAAATATTCAAAATATTACAAAAACCAGAAATGAGAATATTACCAGGGCATCTTGCTTTTTTTCTTGTTATGACAATAATTCCATTAGTCGCATTAATTACAACCATAGCAGCAGCTTTATCAATTTCAACAGAAACAATTCGTCAAGCAATTATGACCTATGCTCCATCTAAAGTGGCCACCGTATTAAATAGTGTAATATCTGGGGATGGAATAAATTTCAATATCATAATATTTTATTTATCAGCTTTTTTACTAGCATCGAATGGGGCTTATTCAATGATAAATTCATCAAATGAGATTTATAAAGTATCTTCTAAGAATATAATTCAAAGACGAGCAAAAGCAATTATGATGACATTCATACTAGTAGGATTATTTCTATTTTTACTAATCGTTCCCTTATTTGGAGGAACAATATTTGATGTATCAAAAGAAGTAATATCAAATAAAAATCTTATTAATATAATAGAAAAAATATTAGTGATAATGAAATATCCAATTATCCTATTATTTCTCTTTATAAATATAAAATTAATGTATGTAATTGCACCAGATAAAGAAATTCCACCAAGTTCAACAAATAATGGAGCAATATTTACCACAATTGGATGGATCCTAGCAACTGAAATATTTGCTTTTTATATTGAAAGATTTTCAAGATATGACGTTTTCTATGGGAGTATTTCTAATATATTAGTATTGATATTATGGGTTTATTTATTATCATATATATATGTTTTCGGTATGGTCATTAATGCTAGCAATTATAAAGATGAACTAGAATAAGAGATTGCAAAAAACAATTAAAAAATGATAAAAGACTTAGGAATGAAAAAAGTATGTATTACTGTTATAATTTATTTCTCATATCAGTTCAATAGCTTCAACAATTATGGAATATAACTTAAAAAAAGGAAAAAAAATAGACAAAACTAATTTATTACAATATCAAATCATAAATATTTATAGTAAAATCTATAAATATTTTTTATTTTAATACTATAATTAAAAAACAGTAAATATATTCTTAAGCCTTTTTATTGAAAAAAGTTTTCTTTTAGTATAAAATGAAAAAGTAAGGTAGGTGTAGATATGAAAAGAAAAAAACTAGGAAACAGGGGATTTACATTACTTGAATTATTAGCTACAGTTACTATATTAGGAATAATTATGACAGTTACAGTTTCCTATGCAATAAGATTAATTAGTAAGGCAAAAGATGATTCTATGGAACAACAAAAAAATGTTGTAATCATAGCAGCGGAAAGTTATTTTCAAGCTCGTAGAGAGCAACTGCCAAGATTAATTGGACAAACAACATCTGTTCCAATTAGTACCCTTCTAGAAACAAACTATTTGAAAAAACCAATAA
The DNA here is from genome assembly GCA_902783315.1 of uncultured Erysipelotrichaceae bacterium. Classification (GTDB taxonomy): domain Bacteria; phylum Bacillota_I; class Bacilli_A; order RF39; family UBA660; genus UBA3789. The sequence goes on from CACZQK010000027.1 coordinate 30,601, forward strand.
AAAATTCTAATGGAGAAAGCTGTATGGAAAAGTCTTTTGTTACAGCACATAAAGATTCGACGGTAAAATATAGCTACAAAGCTCACTTATATTGTGGAAAAGAAAATATTCCAACGGAAGAAAAACCACCAACACCAAGTATAAAAATTGACTTCTGTCAAGAAAAAGAAGGAGTTTATAGCTGCCGCGATAAAGATAATGATCCGGAAGTACCATCAGCAGTTTCTGAACCGTTTATTCTAATTGAAATTGACGGAAATCAACCAGGGGAAGAAACAACTACATTGGAGGGTTACAGTTGGAGCATTTCGGCACTATATAAGGGAGAATTAGAAGAAAAAGAAGTATATAGCTCTGGTGAATTAAGTGCGAGAGGTCATCAATCAATAAAATTGCCAAAAGAAGACTCAAAACAAAAATATATTTTAAAGAATTATGTAGATATTACATCTACAACGAAAATAGCTATTCATGTTATTGCTACAAATACCAAAGGAGGAATTTCAGAAGAAGAAAAAGCAGAAATAACATATAGAGACAATAATCTCCCATACTGTGGTAAAATTAGTGGCCAAGCTGAATCAAGTCAAGATTGGATTAACAAAAAGAGTAGCCAAAAATCACGGAAAATTATAGCAGAATGTGTAGATGGAAGTGGAAGTGGATGTGTTCGCAGCAAATTCACTCAGACATGGCCAACAAAGAATCAAAAGGCCGTAGAATTTGCTTATATCAAATTAGATGATAATGCTGGAAATAGTAATAGACCAATAGAAATACTAAATCAAGATCCATGTGCCATGAATACTTCAGAAAATATAGATGGCTGTAGAGTAAGAGTAAATGTTGATTTAGAAGCTCCAATAATTACTTTAAAGAGTGCCAATAAAGTGGGAGAAAATACGAATATATTAGATTTAAATAAAATCAGTAATATGACAACGAATGGGACAGAAAATGATTCAGTAACTTTAGAATATAATCAATACAAAAATCTAAAAAGCAGCAAGTGGATGAATCAAGAAAACTATCCAAATGGAATAGTTTATACATTTTCCATTACAGATAATTTAAGATTAGCCAACTGGAAATTTGAAACTAATAAAGCAAATGGAGATCCAAATAAAAATAGTGAATATAAAAATTTAAGTGTAACAAATGAAGATGCTATAAATAAAACTCAGATTGATCAATCAGATAGCATCAACAACTGTGGTATACGAGAAAATGAAATTCAAGTTTCTTTCTTAAATGATGGAATTCGCAAAGGAAAATTAACCGTTACCGATATTGCAGGAAATACATCAACCTATATTATAGAAGCAAATTTGGACAGACAATCCCCATCTACTCCAAAAGTTTATTTACGAAAATGGACTGATAACAACATGGATGTCCCAACAAGCCTAGATGGATTAACCACAAAATATACTGCCGGAACATGGTCTAATAAAAATGTATATACAGAAGCTCAGAAAAATGGTGAAGATAACGTATCAGGAATATCTCATTTTGAACTTGTTACAGAAGGAGCAACACAGAACCATTCTGAAAGTGATCACTATCATTCTGCATATTGGGATGATGAACATGCATATTGGAATGTACAAGCTCAAAGAGAGTCAACTTTAAAATACAAAGTCTGTGATAAAGCAGGAAACTGCAGTAATTACAATGAAAAAAAGGTCTTTGTAGATAAAACAGCACCAACATTAAATGTTTATATGAAAAATTATACAAATAACAAACCAACTTCAATCAATGCTAATGACCCTAATCTATATTATGGTGCTGATACACAACAAAACGTATTTTTCTATCCGGTTGGAAATGATTCCATATCTGGAATAAACAAATATGAAATAAAAAAACAAAAAGCAAATGCAGCAGGAACCTATCCAAGCAGTTCCTATGCTGCTTATAATACAACAAACAACTTTGAATCAGCCGAAGGTAAATATAAGATTACCATTAAAGTGTATGATAAGGCTGGAAATACTACCACCGTAGCGAAAGAATTTATTATTGATAGAACTCCACCTGTGATATCCCATAAGTGTGTAAGATTGTATACAAATCACACTGCTAATCCTAGCTATGATACGCTAGAACAGGAAGGATTTCTTGTTCTTGATACAAAAGAATCCCTACAAAAATGGAGCGAAGTCGGACAGTGTAAAAGTAAGAAAGGTTGCAAGTATGCGGTAATAATCAAGTATGATGATACCTTTAGCAAAGATATAGTATCAAGAAATATTGTATTAGGAGACTTAAGTTCTCCACCGAATTCTAGTATGCCAGGAGTATCAACAGTAATTAATAGTACAGGAACTTTCAATAATGCTACAGGAAAATGGAGCGGAGGAGTACGTATAGTAGATCATCCTGGAGCAGATGACCCACTTGATGTTTTAATACGATATGTTTGTGATCGTGCTGGAAATTGTGCACATAACTCAAGTTCAGGAAAAGAGATAAAGTGTCCTGTAATGAATTAGACTACCAAACAAAATATAAAAATTAATAAAATCCCTAGAATTTTCTAGAGATTTTTTTGTTATAATAATTTACATATTTTATAATAGCACTAAAGACCAATAATTGAAAATCTTAATAGATAGTGATATAATAAAAACGAGGTATTGATATGAAAAGAATAAAAATTATATTCAATCAAATAAAAATGAATATCACAAAAAATATTAAAAAAGTAAAAAAAGAACATTTAATAAGGACATATATAAAAAATAATAAATTATTTCTATCATTTGTCTTCATATGTATCATAAATTCAACTGTGTTAAGATTTTTTTGTATGCATTCACTTGAAAATTACTTATCATGGAGAGCTATTTTGGCAGACTCAGTAATTGTAACTTTAGTAGGCTCTTTTGGGTATTTATTGAAGCCAAAGAACAGATTTATCTATTATTTTTGCTTTTGTATATTCTTTAGTGCTATTTGTATGATTAATTCCGTATATTATACTTTTTATACATCTTTTGCATCTATTTCAATGCTATCACTTACACAGTATATTGGAGATGTAGGTGATGCCGTTGTTGAAAATGTTCTGCAAATAAAAGATTTGTTTTATGTAATTGGACCAATAGCTTTATTTTTAATTCATTTGAAATTAAAGAAAAAGAATTACTATAAAAAAGTAGAAATGAAAACAATAAGAAAGAAGAAAACATTTAAATCACTAAGTATTACAGGCGTGTTATTACTGCTATTTTTATTGACCTTATCACCTTTAGATGTATCAAGATTCTTTAAGCAATGGAATAAAGAGTATATTGTAATGAGATTTGGAATATATGTGTACCAAACAAATGACTTATTTACTTCAATTCAACCAAAAATAAATTCAATGTTTGGATATGACAAAGCAAATAAAAAATTTCAAGATTATTTTAAGAACAAAGAACCTTCTGCCACTAATGAATATACCAACATATTTAAAGACAAAAATGTCATTGTAATACATGGAGAAAGCATGATGACAAATGCCATAGGTTTAAAATTTAATGATCAAGAAGTGACTCCAACCTTAAACAAATTATCAAGTGAAGGGATGTTCTTTTCAAACTTCTATTCTCAAGTAAGCGTTGGAACAAGTAGTGATTCAGAGCTAACCTACAATACATCTTTAATGCCAACAAAGAGTGGCACAGCTTTTGTATCTTATTCAGATAGAAAATATATTGGAATACCAACATTATTAAAAGAAAAAGGATATTATACATTTAGTATGCATGCGAATAACGCAGATTTTTGGAATCGCCGAGCAATGCATAAAAACTTAGGATATGATAGATTCTTTAGTAAAACAGATTATAATGTAACAAAAGAAAATACAATTGGCTTAGGCTTATCAGACAAAGAGTTTTTTCACCAATCAGTTGAAAAGATAGAAAGAATAAACTCCGAGCATGAAAAGTGGTATGGACTTTTAATAATGCTAACGAATCATACCCCATTCTCAGAAATTGAAAAATATGGGGAGTTCCCAGTTGACATGAAAGAAACAATTACAAAAGAAGATGGAACAACAGAAGAAAAAGTGTATCCATACATGGAAGGAACAAAACTAGGAAATTACTTTAAATCTCTACATTATGCTGATGAAGCTTTAGGAGAGTTTATTCAAGAATTAGAAGCAAAAGGATTATTAGAGAATACAGTATTCATACTTTATGGAGATCATGATGCTAGATTATCGAGAAAAGACTATAATCTTCTTTATAATTATGATAAAGAAACAGATGATGTTTTAGATAAAGAAGACCCTGAGTATAAAGAATATGATTCATATCAATATGAATTAGGTCGAAAAGTTCCTTTTATTATTTGGACTAAAGATATGAATAACACAAAACTAAATTTTGAAAATAAGAATGTAATGGGTATGTACGATGTTTCCCCAACGCTTGGAAATATGTTTGGATTTTATAATAAGTATAGACTAGGTCATGATATTTTTGATATAAAGGAAAATAATATTGTAATATTCCCTACTGGCAATTGGGTAAATAATAAGATGTATTATAATAGCCAAAAATCAGCTTATTTTCCATTATCAGAAGAGCCGATAACTGAAGAAGAAATTAATTATAATACTGAATACACGAATCAATTATTAGACATATCTAATGATATTATTTCATTTGACTTGTTAAATGAGAAAAAAGACCAAGAGAGAGAAGGGGAGTAATAAAGAAATGAAATTAAAAAAGAAAGTTAAAATTTTACTAATAATTTTACTCTTAATTTCACTGGCAATCATCGGTTTTTTAACATACAAAGACTTAGTCGCAGATAAATCACCAAAAGAGACCAAAATTATTAATGAAGTTGAAGATTATGGATATAAACTAAAAGAAAATAAACCAGAAAAGTATAAAAAAATGTTTGAAGATTTAAAAGGAATATTAGCTGAAGAAAAAGTAGACGAAGAAAAATATGTCAAAAAAATATCAGAAATGTTTATTTATGACTTTTATTCTTTAAATGATAAAGCTGCCAAAACAGACATTGGTGGAGTAGACTTTGTTCATAGTGAAATCTTAGAAAATTTCTTACAAAATGCTCAGAATACATATTATAAGTATGTAGAAAGTAATATCTATAATAACAGAAAACAAAAACTACCAGTTGTAGATGAAATAATAATTGGTGAAACAGAGCAAAAAGCATTTGCATATAATAGCAAAGTAGATGAACAAGCATATTATGTAAAAGTAAATTGGACATACGTAGATAATGAATTTTCTTCTTATCAAAAAGAAGCTCAATTAGTTTTTGTTCATGATGGTAAAAAATTATCTCTAGTAGAACTACAATAATAGTTCTTTTTTCTTTTACATTAATTTACACATAATGCTATTTTTTAAATATCAACAAAATAGTTAATATGTTAAACTAACAATAGGTGAAACTATGAAAAAGATATATATTTTTATTATAATGATTTTACTATTTCCAATGTTTGTTTATGCTGAGGATAATAA
>CACZQK010000028.1 GCA_902783315.1 uncultured Erysipelotrichaceae bacterium
AATATATAAATTTGGAGAAAAAGAATGCTGATAATAATACTTTTCTAAATATAAATTTTTAAATCATAAATAAACAAAGGAGTTGATTCAAATGAACGAAGAAAAAGGGTTTAATAAAACCGTAATCAACTGCGATACGGGGATTTTATGAAAAATGTACTCAAACTATTGAAAATACTGGATTTTTAATGCGAAGATTTTTACATTTTTTTAAAATAATGATAGAAAAAACTAGAAATCTATAACAAACGACATTGTAATTGACATATAAAAATTTATAGAAGGAGAAATAAATAATGACAAAAATATATGTTGCAAGTGCATTTTGCAAAGACAAAAAAGGTGGAAATAAAGCTGGCGTTGTTTTTGATGATAATATATTGTCTGATGATATAAAAAAGAATATTGCTAAACAACTTGGATATGCTGAGACAGCATTTATAAGTAAGTCAAATAAAGCTGATTATTGTATTAGATATTTTACTCCAGCAGAGGAAGTCCCTTTATGTGGACATGCAACTGTTGCAAGTTTTGGAGTATTAAATTATTTAAAAAAGTTAGATAAAGAAGAATATACAATAGAGACCAAAAGTGGAATCTTGAGTATATTAGTAAAAAACGGAGAAATAATGATGGAGCAAAACATTCCTACATTTTATGAAGAAATACCGCTTCAAGAAATAAAAGAATGCTTTGATATAGATTGTATAAAAAAAGATATTCCAATTCAAATAGTTTCAACTGGATTAAAAGATATATTGGTACCAATAAAAAACATTAACTTATTAGAAAAGCTAAAACCAAATTTTGACATTATTAAAAGTATAAGCAAAAAATACAATGTAGTTGGTACACATTTATATACATTAGATAATGAGAGAATAGTATGTAGAAATTTTGCACCTCTTTATGAAGTAGATGAAGAATCTGCAACAGGAACATCAAATTGCGCATTGGCAGGTTTTTTATATAAAAAACTTGATATAAAGAAAAATGAATACATTATAGAACAAGGCTATAGTTTAAATTTGCCATCAATTATTAAAGTAAATATAATTACTGATCAAAATGATAATATTGTGAAAATATATGTTGGTGGTAAAAGTGAGTTTCTATTTGTGAAAGAATTATAAGGAAGATGAAGATATGAATTATGAAGATAAAAAAATAGTCGCAATTCTTGCAACAAATGTTGATCCAAAAACAGCAATGAATGTAATTGGACATTTAGCAATTTCAATTGGGAAATATTCGGACAACGAAATTATGGGGAAGAAGAATTTAGTAGATAATTCGGGAATTAGCCATTTGGGAATAAGTAAGTTTCCATTTATTGTTACGAAAGTAAAAGCTAGTAAGTTGAAAAATACTATCAATTTAGCAAAACAAAATCCTAACATAATGGTTGCTGATTATCCAAAAGAAATGCTAGAAACCAGAACTGATGAGGAATTAGTTGAAGCAATTAGTATTAAAAATGAAGAAAAAATAGAATATTTGGGAGCCATATTATATGGTAATACAGAAGATATAAACGAAATAACAGGAAGATTTCAATTATGGACGTTATAATAAACAAATAGAGGAGTTGATCCAAATGAATGAAAATAAAACTAATATAAACTGGTTGAGCATGATTTAATTAACCCCTTTAACAAATCCTTATAAAATAAGGGAAAATTAAGAATTAGATCTTACATGTGAAAAATAAGGATATTTTATAATTGCTTAAATTAGTAAAAATGAGTTTTAAATAAAAGATATTTAGGAGGAGATGTTGATATGAAAATTGAAAAAGTAGAATCAAATAAAGAAATAGAAAATTTTATTGAAGAAGAACATCAAAAATATGAAGCTAAAAATGGAATTGTATGTAACTATACACCATTTTGTTTTATAGTTAAAGAAAATGATGAACTAATGGGTGCAATCGCAGGTGCAACATTCTTTTCTGAAGTATATATTGATGAGCTAGTAGTGAGAGAAAATCAAAGAGGAAAAGATATAGGAACAAAACTAATTAATGCAGTGGAAGAATATTATAAAGATTCTGGTTTCAATAATATGAATACTTGCACAAATGAATTTCAAGCACCTAAGTTTTATGAAAAATGTGGATTTGAATTAGAATTTGTTAGAAAGAATAAAGATAATCCAAAACTAAATAAATATTATTATGTTAAGTATTTTAGATAAAAGGAGTGATAATATGGCTAAAGTAAAATTAACTATAATAGAAAGTAGATGTAGATCTGGCTTTCATAGAAAAGGACAAGAATTTATCATTGATGAAACATTATGCCCACCAATATGTATGGAATTATGGAGTTATGCTTATCCATATGTGTGGGTTTTGGTAAATGGTGGTACATTAGATGATGGCGACACAAAATCTAAATCATTTGATATTATTTGTCCTGATGAAGGAAGAGTACATTTACATGGTGAAGTAATAGAAGAAGATTAATTATGTTATAATAAAATAAATTTAAAGGAGTTGATCCAAATGAATGAAGATAAAACTAATATCAACTGGTTGATTACGGTTTATAGTAACTTTTGGAAAAACTCTTTATTTATAAGGTTTTATGCTGATTAGTATCTTGCATGTTTATGATAAAATATAGAAGATTTTAATTAAAAATGGTCAAAATTGACCAAAAAAGACTAAAAGCAGTGTAGGAATTAAGGTAT
>CACZQK010000029.1 GCA_902783315.1 uncultured Erysipelotrichaceae bacterium
ATTTAAAAAAGAAATCAATGATAAAACATATAAATGTTATTCAGTATTTTATCCAGTGGGAAATGGTAGATTTAATATAGGAAAATCTATTGAAGACATAAATTATATTATTGATAATATCAATAATAAAATATAGGTATAAAGGAAGTGATTTCTATGAATGAAAATAAAACTAATATAAACTGGTTTCCTGGGCATATGGCTAAAACTAAAAGACAAATAAATGAAAATCTAAATTTAGTTGATATTGTTTACGAAGTTATTGATGCTAGAATGCCACTTTCTTCTAAAATAGTTGATATTGATGAATTGCTTGCAAACAAGCCTAGAATATTAGTAGTTACTAAGTATGATTTATGTGACAAAAAAGAAACTGATATTATATTAGATTGGTATAAGAATAATGGCTATTATGTTGTTGCTCTTGATTTAATGATGGGGAATGTAACGTCTTTATTAAATGTTACTGATAAAATTATGGATGGTATAAATGCTAAAAGAATTCAAAAGGACTTAAAGGAGCGTATTGCTAGAGTTTTAATTGTTGGGGCACCTAATGTTGGAAAAAGTACATTGATTAATAGGCTTGTGGGAAAGAAATCTGTTGGCGTTGGTAATACTCCAGGTTTTACAAAAAGTCTATCTTGGATTCGGGTAAATAATAAGATAGAATTATTGGATACTCCTGGGATTTTGTGGCCTAAGTTAAGTGATCAAGAAGTTGCTAAAACATTGGCTGCTTTTTCTTCAATAAAAGAGGAAATTCTTAATATGGATGATATTTGTTATTTTATTCTTAAAAAACTATTTGTTTATTATCCAAAGAATTTGTTTGAAAGATATGGTGTTTCTGATATAAGTGATATTAATGAAGTGTATGAAATAATTGGGAAAAGAAGAGGTGCTTTAGCAAAGGGAGGACTTGTTAATTATGAAAAAGTAACTCATATTATTATGAGTGACTTCAAAAATGGTTTGTTTGGGAAGATTACTTTTGATAGACTAGAAACATAGATATTTAGTAATTTATTTGGAAAGGATTGATTTTTATGGATAAAAAAGTTGTGCTCGTAACAGGGGCCTCAAGGGGATTGGGTAGAGCTATTTCTATTCATCTTGCTGAGAATAATTGCATTGTTATAGCTAATTACAATAAGAGTGAAAAAGAGGCAAAAGAATTAGAAAAGTTAGCAAAAGAAAAGAACTATAATATCATTATTTATAAAGCTGATGTAACTAATAGAGTTGAGATAAAAGAAATGGTAGATTATATTATTAAAACATATCATAAAATTGATGTGCTAATTAATAATGCGGGGGTTGCAAGAGCTAGAATGTTTAATGAGATAAGTGATGAAGATATTGACTTTGTAATTCAAGGTAATTATTGTTCAGTTTTAAGAGTTTCTCAGGAAGTATATCCTTATATGAAAATGGCTAATATCGGGTGTATTATAAATATATCTTCTATATATGGAATTACTGGAGCGGCGGGAGCAGTATTATATGCTTCGTCAAAAGCTGCCGTTGATGCTCTAACTAAATCATTAGCCAAAGAAATTGGAAATTACAATATCAGAGTTAATGCCATTGCCCCTGGTGTTATGAATACTGACTTAAACAAAGATTTAAATGATGAAGATTGGGATATTGTAAAAAAGGAAAGCCCTCTTTATAGAATAACCGAGCCAATAGATATTGCCAAATGTGTATTGTGGTTAGTTTTAGATAAAAGTACTACAGGACAAGTGATATCTATAAATAGTGGTACTACAATAATTTAGATTTCTGAAGTAAAAATGTTTTTCTTGCATTTTTTTTCTTTTTAGTAGACAATTGTTTTGGTGAGTTTATGAAGAAAAAAGAAATTTTTCAATTATTAAAATCTTTACCGATTTCTCCAAGTCAATTTGTTGTTATTGGAGATAGTAGTATTGTATGTCATGGATTGAAGAGAGAATGTGATTATCTGGAAATAAATAGTTTGGTTCCATTTACTTTTGAAAATGTAGTGACTTATGACACGGATTCCTTAGGAGAATACGAAATAATTGATGATTTTTTCTTTTCTTCTATAAAAGATTGTTTAGAAGTAAAAAAACTTGCGAATAATATAAATGATAAAGTTTTGATTAAAAAATTAGAATTATATCTTTCTTCACTTGATAACTATCAATATGAAAGGGTGTTAAGAAAGAATGGGGTTACTCTAATCGGAGGAGTTGATGAAGTTGGACGTGGTCCTTTAGTAGGACCTGTTGTTGCGGCTTGTTGTATTCTTCCAGAAAAATTTCAACTAGATGGTTTAACAGATAGTAAAAAGTTGAGTGAGAAAAAACGTGATTATTTCTTTGAAGAAATCAAAAAACAGGCTATTAGTTATGGAATTGGTATTGTTTCTGCTGAAAGAATTGATGAGATTAATATTTATCAGGCTACAAAAGAAGCAATGATTCAAGCTATTTATAATTGCAATGTTTTACCAGAACATGTTTTAACTGATGCGATGAAATTAGATATTGATATTCCTATTACGCCTATTGTAAAAGGGGATTTAAAAAGTATTACTATTAGTGCGGCGTCTGTTTTGGCTAAAGTTACTAGGGATCGAATGATGATGGAATTGGATAAGAAGTATCCAATGTATGATTTTAAAAATAATGTTGGATATCCTACTAAAAAACATTTAGAGGCTATTAAAGAATATGGTATTCTTTCTGAACATAGGAAAAGCTATGGCCCTGTTGCAAAGTATTTAGAAAATCATAAGAAATAAATTTGTTATTTTTTCTCGTTGACAAAATATAAAATAATTAGTATAAGTATTTGAGGAGTTGATTCAATGCCAAAAAAATTAGTAATTGTGGAAAGCCCTAGTAAAAGTAAAACTATTGAAAAATATTTAGGTGCTGATTATAAAGTGGTCTCTTCTAAGGGGCATATACGTGATTTGGCAACCACTGGTAAGTATGGATTAGGAGTGGATGTTGAGAATAATTTTGTGCCTAATTATATTCCTATAAAGGGAAAGAACAATGTTATTAAAGAATTAAAAAAAGAAGTTAAGGATAGTAGTATTGTTTATTTAGCAAGTGATCCTGATCGTGAGGGAGAAGCTATTGCTTGGCATTTAAAGGATGCTTTAAAAATAAAGGATGCTAATTATAAGCGAGTACTATTTAATGAAATAACGCATGATAAAGTGATAGAAGCAATTAATAATCCGACTTTAATTGATAATAATTTGGTAAAAAGTCAGGAAACCCGTCGTATTTTGGATAGGATTATTGGATTTCGGCTTTCTAAATTGTTACAAAATAAAATTGGTTCTAAGAGTGCTGGCAGAGTGCAAAGTGTTGCTTTAAAACTGATAGTTGATAGGGAAAGAGAAATTGAAAACTTTGTTCCTGAAGAGTATTGGAAAATCGTAGCAATATTTCCTAATTATGAAGCAGAATTATTTAAATATAAAAAAGATGATATAGAACTTCATTCAGAGGATGAAGCAAATAAAGTTCTTAATGCTATTGGTGAAGAATATGTAGTAGAATCTATTGAGACAAAAGAAAAAGCAAAGAAAAGTAAAATGCCTTTTATTACTTCTACATTACAACAAGAAGCATCTACAAAGTTAGGTTTTCCTGCTAGAAAAACTATGAGTATTGCTCAAAAACTATATGAAGGAATTGATCTTGATAAGGAGACTGTGGGACTTATTTCTTACATGAGAACTGATTCTATTAGATTATCAGATGACTTTGTAAAGTCTGCTAAGAAATATATTGAAGAAAATTATGGTAAAAAATATGTTGGTTATGTAAAACAAAGTAAGAAAAAAGAAAATGTTCAAGATGCTCATGAGGCGATTCGGCCAACTAGTATTTTAAGAGAACCTACTAAAATTAAACAATATTTAAGTGGCGATGAATTTAAGTTATATAGTTTAATTTATAAGAGAACACTAGCATCTTTAATGAGTGATGCTAGTGTTAATCAAACGACTATTGTTTTTGATAATAATGATTATAAATTTAAAACTACGGGTAGTATTTTACTTTTTGATGGTTATTTAAAAGTATATAGTGATTATGAATCTAGAGAGGATAAGATTTTGCCAGAAATAGGTGACAAAGATATTTGTTGTACAACAAATGTTGAATCGACACAACATTTTACGCAGCCTCCTGCTCGTTATACAGAGGCCAAATTGATTAAAGAAATGGAAGAATTAGGTATTGGTAGACCTTCTACCTATGCAACTATTATTGATACAATAAAATCTCGTAATTATGTTGTTTTAGAAGAAAAGAAATTTAAACCAACATCCATGGGAATAGAAACTACTGATAGTCTTCAAAATTTCTTTAGTGATTTAATTAATGTTGAATATACTAGTGATATGGAAAAGGAGTTAGATGAGATTGCTGATGGAGAATTGTCATCGGTAAAAGTGTTAAAAGATTTTTGGGATGTTTTTGAGCCAAGAGTGAAAGATGCATTTTCTGATATGAAAAAGAAAGAACCTGAAAAAACAGGAGAAAACTGTCCAGAATGTGGAAAAGAACTTGTTATTCGAAAAGGAAGATATGGAGAATTTGTTGCATGTAGTAATTATCCAGAATGTAAATATATTAAAAAAGAAGAAGTTCCAGAAGTGGAAATTTGTGACTGTCCAAACTGTGCTGGGAAGATTGTAGAGAAAAAAAGTCGTAAAGGAAAAATATTCTACGGATGTAATCATTATCCAAAATGTAAGACAGCATATTGGGACAAACCTATCCAAAAAAAATGTCCAGAATGTGGAGAAATGCTAGTTACTAAGAATGAAAAAGTTAAATGTTCTTCATGTGATTATAAAGAGGAGTGATCTTCTTTTTTTGTTGACTTAAGAAAAAATCTACTATATAGTGAACATATATTAAGGATTGATGAGTATGAAAGAAAGCAGAGAAAAAATTTTTAATAAATATTTAGAGTTTTTAAAATATCAAAAGAATTATTCTGATTATACTATATTAAATTATCGGAATGATATTTTAGAATATTTTCATTATTTAGATCGGGAAAATTTATTGTTTATTGAGGTGGTTTACAGTGATATAAGATTTTATCTGATTTATTTAAAAGAAGAAAAGAAAGATGTTAATACGTCTATTAATCGTAAGTTAAGCTCTTTGAGAAGCTTTTATAAGTATTTGGTTAATGAAGAAATTGTTAAGAATAATGTTTTTTCTTTATTAAGTGGTCCTAAAAGAAATAGAAAATTACCAAGATATTTTGAATATAATGAATTGGAAGAATTGTTTTTAACTCCAGATAAGAGAACTCCTGTGGGACAGAGAGATTTACTTCTTTTAGAAATGTTATATGCGACTGGAGTTCGTGTTGGAGAATTAATTCATATTAAAGTAAGTGATATTGATTTACATGATAAAACTATTTTGATATTAGGAAAAGGAAATAAAGAAAGAATCGTTACTTATGGGGAATATTGTGAAGAGATTTTAAAAATATATCTTAAGGATGGAAGAATTATTTTAAATAAAGATAATAGTGACTTTTTATTTTTAAATCAAAATGGGGGTAATTTAACAGAACGTGGAGTTCGATATATACTGACTAAGTTAATTCAAAAAACAAGTCTTCATAAAAAAATTTCTCCTCATATGATTCGTCATTCTTTTGCAACGCATTTATTAAATGAAGGTTGTGATTTATTAACTGTTCAGAAATTATTAGGACATGAAAGTATTAAAGCAACCCAAATATATACCCATGTTACAACGGATCGCTTGAAAGAAGTTTATTACCATAGTTTTCCTAGAGCAAAAAGAGAAAAATAAAGAGATATTTTTCCTTTTATTTTGACAATTTTTTGAAATAAGTCTTCCTTTTCCTTTTTAGATTCGATATAATAATAATGATTCAAAAGGAATGTGTACTTCTATGGATTATGAATTTCGTTCATTAATGGATCTATTTAAAAGAGTTCAACCGGCACTCTGAGTGAAAAAAATGAATTTCAAAGAAAAGGCTTTTTTATGATAAATGATATTGATATTTGGAGTTGTTTAGTTGAACAAAAATGGTGGCAAATGGTTTGATGCTTTCGGATATAGTAAGTGATATTTTGAATGTTGATTATAATCAAGTTGAAGATTATGTAAAGAAAAAAGTTAAAAATCAAAATGCACAGACTTTTGAGAATGTAGAAATTGTTAGAGGTGAAGAAACATGAAAGAAAAGAAAAGTGGAAAAAAGAAAGTTATAATTAGTTCTGTTATTTTAATTTTTCTTGTTATAGGTATTGTTGCTTTATGTGTTCCTCTTTTTAAAAATCTAAAATTTGGTTTAGATTTACAAGGTGGATTTGAGATACTATATAAAGCAGAATCTATTGATGAATCTAAGATGAGTAAAGAAAAAATAACAGCTACTTATAAAACTTTAAGTAAAAGAATTGATAGTTTAGGTGTTAGTGAGCCAGAAATTATTATTGAAGGAAATGATAAGATTCGGGTAAAGTTAGCGGGAGTTAGTAATCCAGATGAGGCTAGAGGGCAGCTTTCTACTGTAGCTACTCTTTCCTTTAGGGATACTGATGATCATTTATTGATGACTAGTGAAGTGTTAAAAGCTGGTGGTGCTAAAATAGGGCAAGATTCTTCTGGAAGGCCTGCTGTATCATTGTCTGTAAAAGATAAGGATAAGTTTTATGAAGTTACATCTTCCATTAGTCAAAAAGAAGATAATAAAATTGTTATTTGGCTTGATTATAATGATTTGATGGATAGTTATTCCAAAGAAGGAAATTTATGTGGGACTAATGCTTCTAATTGTTTGAGTGCAGCAACTGTATCTCAAGGATTTGCTAGTGATGTTATTATTCAAGGAAATTTTACTTTGGAAGAAGTTAGTAATTTAGTAGACTTAATTAATAGTGGATCATTACCTAGTAAGTTAACAGAAATTTCTTCTAATACGGTTGGAGCATCTTTTGGAGATCAAACATTAAAAACAACTTTAATTGCTGGCGTTATTGCAATTGGATCTATTATTTTATTATTAATTTGTGTTTATCATTTTGCTGGTTTTGTATCTAGCGTATCAATGATGATTTATGCCTTTTTGGTGTTTGGAGTTTTCTGGGTTGTAGGTGGAGTTCTTACTTTGCCAGGAATTGCGGCTTTGGTACTTGGAATTGGAATGGCGGTAGATTCTAATGTTATTACTTTTGCAAGAATTCGTGAAGAATTAATGAAGGGTAAGAGTTTAATGAATGCTTGTCGAGAAGGTTTCAAGGAAAGTTTTAGTGCTATACTTGACTCTAATATTACAACATTGATTGTTGCAATTATTATGTTTATATTTGGGGAGTCTAGTATTAAAGGTTTTGCTACCATGTTAATTATTACAGTATTAGTTACTATGGTAACAATGGTATTCTTAACAAGATTTTTAATTCGTATTTTTGTGAAAACTGGATATTTTGATGATAAGACTAATTTATTTATAAAAATTCGTAAAGAAGATATTCCAGATGTAAACAGGAATGAAAAAGCAAAGCCTAATAAATTTCATAAGATTAATTTCTTTGCGCATACTAAAGCTATTATTAGTATTCCAGTGATTATTATTTTGATTGGAACTGTTATTATGGCTACAACTGGATTGAACTTAGGAATTGACTATAAATCAGGAACTTCTGTTACTGTTGTTAGTGATACGAAAATGTCTATTAATGGTATTCAAAGTGATATGAAAAAATTGGGATATAAAAATACTAAAATAAATAAATCTGATGATGAGGTTATTATTCGTATTGATAAGTCTTTAGATGGAGATAAAGTTCGTGAAATTAATCAATACTTTGAGGAAAAATATGATGCTAAAGTTAATATTGGAGTTGTTTCTAATATTGTTCAAAAAGAACTTGTAAAGAATGCAATTTTATCTGTTTTAATTGCTTTGGTAGGTATAATTGTTTATGTATCACTTCGCTTTAAATTTAGTTATGCAGTAGGTGGTGTCGTTGCTCTTCTTCATGATGTTTTAATTATATTTAGTTTATTTGCAATCCTTCGTTTTGAAGTTAGTTCAATGTTTATTGCAGCTATCTTGGCTATTATTGGATATTCTATTAATGATACAATTGTTTCTTTTGATAGAATTCGTGAGAATATCAAAAAAGAGAATTCTAAGAAAATGACTTATGAGAAATTTAAGGCCCTTTGTAATAGTAGTATTCAACAAACATTCACAAGGACAATTTATACAACTATTACTACATTGTTACCTGTTGTTATTTTAATCCTTTTAGGTTCAAGTGGCATTTTTACGTTTAATATGGCTATGCTATTTGGTCTTATTGCTGGAACTTATTCTTCTATTTATATTGCAACTATTATTTTTATGATTTTAGAGAAGAAGAATTTAGGTAAAGAAGAAAAAACAAAGAAAAAATATTATGATGAGCTTGAAGAAAAAAAAATAAAAGGAATAAATTGTTAGTTTGAGGAGATGATTTCTTTGGCGAAAATTAAAAAGGAAATTACAATTGATAATATTCTTTCTAGTTGTGCTGCATATATTGAAGAGAAAGAACAAATTCAAGTAATTAAAGATGCTTATATGTTTGCTAAAGAAAAACATGCTGGTCAGTATCGAAAAAGTGGAGAGCCTTATATTTTTCATCCAATGAATGTTGCTTTAATTCTTACTTCTATTTATGCTGATTATGAGACTATTTCAGCAGGACTTATGCATGATGTGTTAGAAGATTGTGATTGTACTGCAGAAGAGATGGAAGAAAAGTTTGGGGTTGTTATTACTAAATTAGTTCAAGGTGTTACAAAACTTAGTAGAATTAATTTTTCTACTGAGAATGAGTATTTAATTGAGTATTATAAAAAAATCATTGTTGGGATGAGTGAAGATGTTCGGGTGATTATCATCAAGTTGGCTGATAGGCTTCATAATATGCGAACATTGTGGGCGATTCCTGAAGATAGGCAAAAAGTTAAAGCTAGAGAAGCTTTAGAAATTCTAGCTCCTATTGCACATCATTTGGGTATTCATAAAATTAAAAGTGAATTAGAAGATTTATCTTTGCGATATTTAAAGCCAGATGTTTTTTATGATATAGCAGAAAAATTAAATAAAACAAAATTAGAAAGAGATCGGACAGTTTATGAAATGCAAGAAGAAGTTACCAAACTTCTTACTGAGCATCATATCCCACATGAAATAAAAGGTCGGGCTAAATGTATTTATAGTATTTATAATAAATTAGATAAAGGTAAAAAATTTAGTGATATTTATGATTTGTTGGCGCTTCGTATTTTAGTTAATACGGAACAAGAATGTTATTTAGCACTAGGGTTAATTCATTCGAAGTTTCGTCCGTTACCCAAGAGATTTAAGGATTATATAGCAATGCCAAAACCAAATATGTATCAATCACTTCATACAACAGTATTTGGAATAGATGGATATCTATTTGAAATCCAGATACGTACCTATGATATGGATGAAGTTGCTGAAAATGGTATTGCATCTCATTGGGCTTATAAAGAAAATGGTGGTAGTAAAACTGCTGCTAATTTGCAATCTACAACAGAACAAAAACTTCAGTTTTTTAAGTCTATTATTGAACTAAGTCATGACAAAATGAGTAGTGAGGATTTTGTTAATAGTGTTAAAGATGAGGTCCTTAATAATAGCATCTATTGCTTTACGCCTAAAGGTGATGTTATTGAGTTACCCAGGGGGGCCACTCCACTTGATTTTGCTTATAAGATTCATACAAAAGTTGGAGAGACAACAGTAGGTGCTATTGTTAATAATAATATTGTTCCTTTAAACTATGAATTAAAAAATAATGATATTGTAAAAATTAATACAAATAAGAGTTCTAAACCTTCTAAGGAATGGATTCAGATGGTTAAGAGTACAGCTACGCGTAATAAAATTAAATCATTTTTTACAAAGAATGATCGAGAAGTTTATGTTGAACGTGGAAAATATTCTTTAGAAAAGGAACTTCGTAAGAAAAAAATTACTTTTTCTGAGTTTATTAGCGATGAAAATATAGAAAAAATTTGTGATGAACTTAAACTTGAAAATTTAGAAGATATTTATTTATCTATTGGAAATGGTAAGGCTACTGTTCATGGGGTTATTAACATTATTTATAAAACAGAAGATGCTCCTGTACCAAAAGTTACTAAGATTAATAATAGTTCAATTGATGCAGATATTATTGTTGATGGAATTGATAAAGTTCGTGTTAATCTTGCCAATTGCTGTAGCCCTGTTTATGGTGATGAAATTGTAGGATATATTACAAAAGCAAATGGTATTACTGTACATCGAATCAATTGTCATAACTTAGATATGTTAGAAGATCGAACTTTAGATGTTCGTTGGAATACGAATGTTAATAAGCGATATTTAACATTTATATTGATTTATACTAATGACGGTGCAAATCATATGTTAGATTTAGTTCAAACAATTTCAATGTTAAATGTTAGTGTAGATGGAGTTAAAACTATGAAAAAAGGAGATAATAATATCTATGAAGTTGCCTGCTATGTTACAGGCTTAGAGCAACTAAATAAACTTATTTTAACTGTAAAAAAACATGATTATATTGATAAAGTAGAAAGGGAGATTCGATGAGAGTATTAGTGCAACGAAGTGGAAAGTCTTATGTTTCTATTGATGAAAGAGTAGTTGGCAAAATAGAAGATGGGCTTGTTTTATTTGTTGGATTTACGGAAGGAGATACCATTGAAGAAATTAAGTATCTAGTCAAAAAAATCCTGCATCTTAGAATTTTCCCTGATGATGAAGGAGTAATGAATAAAAGTATTTTAGATTATGGTGGAAGCATTTTGTCAATTTCTCAATTTACTTTGTATGCTGATACTGTAAAGGGGAATCGACCTAGTTATGTAAAGGTAATGAATAGGGAAAAAGCGGTTGAACTTTATTGGTTATTTAATGAAGAATTAAGAAAATATATTAAGGTAGAGACTGGTGAGTTTGGTGCTGATATGATTGTTTCCATTTCGAATATTGGTCCGACTACTATACTTTTGGAGAAATGATATTATGGAAAAAAATAGATTAAATTATAGAATTATTAATTTAACAGCTTTGATGATACTTTTATATATTGGTTTTTCTAATATAGGATTATGGTGGGGGATAATTAGTAAAGTGGTTTCTGTTTTAGCACCTTTTATTATAGGATTTGCTTTTGCTTATGCATTTACCCCATTGGTTCATTGGCTAGAAGAACGGGGATTGCCAAGAGTAGTTGCTTTATTAATTGTTGTTTTTGGTTTAATATTTTTGGTTGTTGGAATTTTAGTTTTAACTTTACCAATGTTATATGATCAATTATCATTGCTTATAAGGATGCTTGTAGAGGTTTTTGATACGATTAGTAAGAAATTTGATATTAATATTGGTTCTTTTGAAATTGAGGTTACAGATTATTTAAATGAAACGTTAAAAGAAATAGGTGCTGTTACATCATCAACAACTATTGGAATTCTAAATAAATCTGTCGGATTTATTAGTAAGTTTATCGTTGGGTTCGTAGGTTTTATTTATTTTTTAGTTGATATGGATAAAATTAGAGATACTTTAAAATCATTGATTATATCTATTAATAAGAGATTCTATAAATATTTGAAGTGTATGGATGTTGAAATTACGAATTACTTAAGAGGTTTAGAAATTTTTATGGTAATTCAATTGGTTGAATATAGTTTGCTTTTTTTAATTATAGGTCATCCAAACTGGTTAATATTAGGAGTGTTGGCCTGTTTAACAACTGTTATCCCTTATTTTGGTGGATTGATAACAAATTTGATTGCTATTGTTTTGGCTAGTGTTGTATCTTTCCCATTAGTTATTGCGACAACAATTATTTGTTTAATATTTCCTCAAGTGGATGGATATCTTATTTCTCCTAAGGTTTATGGTAAAACCAATAATGTTAATCCATTAATTACGATTATGGCAGTTTCTATTGGTGGAACATTGGCAGGAGTCCCTGGTATCGTAATTGCATTACCATGTTATTTATTGATTCGTACTACTTATCAATTTTTTAAGACGGATTTAAAAAAAGGAATGGTTATTGTAAAAGAAACAATTTAATTTATAAAAGAGGGATTGATTGATTTTAATTCCTTTTTTTTGTATAATAAGCACTTGTGGTGATGTCTTATGATAGCAACAAATAATACTAGAGGATTATATCATCGATTACAAGTAGCAAATAAACTTTTAAAACGTTCACATGATAAAGATGAGAAAATTGCTTTGTCTAATTATATGTGGGATTTATACCATTCTATGGAGCAAGTTTCTAGTAGGGAGATTAATGCTAGTGAAAAGAAAATTTTTGGTAGTCATAAAAATTATCAAAAACTTATGAGAAGATTTAACCTGTATAAATTAAAAATGTTAGAAAACCTTGTAAAATATAAGGGCTTTCATTCAGACTTTTTAAGAGATATTTTAGATGTAGTAGAAGATGATACTAGTGAGTTAGATGATAGAGAATTTGCTGATACTTCTATTTTGTCAGAGGGTGATTTTTACACTATTTTCTTTGATTTTATGAAGAAGTATCATTTAGAAAAATTATTTGATGAATTTGTTAAAGAAAAACGTATTTATAAAGTAGTCGCTGATTATGATAATACTTTGGGATTCATCTTATTTAATCCTGTTAATCAAGATATTGATATTTTTGTAAAAGACTTTTTTTATAATATTTATTCATTATTTGTACTAGCTCATGAATCTGGACATGCTTATGATTTTATTCATTTTGATGGAGATATTTCGGCCTACAATCATTATTATTATCAGTCTTTTTATGTAGAAACTATTTCTAAATTATTTGAAAGAATATTTTTAGATTATTTATTTCAAAATCATATATTAGGGGATGAAGTTAATGATTTATTAGCTGAAATGGAAATGAATAATTATGATTATTTATTGTCTTCTTATGTTTTATCTTTATTAGATGATGAGTTATTAATAAATGAGAAATATAGTACTTTGAGCCATCAAGAGTTAATTAATAGAATTAAGAAATATTTTATTTCAGAAGAGGCAATTGGATTTTATATTCAAGATGATATTCATTTTGATGTATGGGCCGATTTTAACTATACTTATGGAAATGTTTTATCATTGTATTTAAAAGAGCCAGTGGAAGAAGAGGGATTTGATAATGCTATGATGAATGATTTTTTAAAGGAAAGAGGGCGTCTTTTTACTCCAGCATTTTTAGAAAAGTGGGATATTACTCCTTCTGGGTATCAAGAGAAACATTCTAGAGATATGAAAATTCTTAAAAAATAATTGTATAATTTATAAAACTAGTTTATAATTGAAATAACTTCTTGGGAAAGAGTAGTTTTTAAATATTTTTAGAGACAGTGTGTTTGGTGAAAATACTGAGTAGATAAAGATGAAGACAGCCTATTAATAAGAAGCGTTTGCCAACGTTATCGGTATAATAGAAAGAAAATAAGGTGGCACCGCGAAGTATTCGCCCTTTGGTTGTGCTATCTTTTTATTTTATAAGGAGGATTTATGATACAAAGACAAAAAGGTTGTAGTGATATTTATGGAAGAGAAGCTAAAGTATGGAAATATGTAGATACTGTTATTGATGCTATAATGGAAAAATATAATTATAATTATATTCGTACACCTATTTTTGAAGCGACAGAATTGTTTCATCGTGGAGTAGGAGAAACTACTGATATTGTTACAAAAGAGAGTTATGATTTTGAAGATAAAGGTGGAAGAAAAATAACCCTTCGTCCCGAAGGAACTGCTGGTGTTGTTCGTAGTTATATCGAAAATAAAATGTATGGGGATGTTAGTCAACCTATTAAGGTTTATTATAATGGAACTATGTATCGATATGAGAGGCCACAAAGTGGTAGAGACCGTGAACTTACACAATTTGGAATGGAAATTTTAGGTAGTGATGATCCTCTTAGTGATGCAGAGATTATTAGTGCAGCTGTTAACGTTTATAAAATGTTAGGTTTAAAAAAACTTGTTGTTCATCTTAATACTTTGGGAGATGATGAATCTCGTAAGCAGTATCGGGAAGCTTTAATTGATTATTTTAAACCTCACATTAAGGAGTTTTGTGAAGATTGTCAAAATCGTTTAAAAAAGAATCCATTAAGAATTTTAGATTGTAAAGTAGATGCAGAAAATGAGATATTAAAAAATGCTCCAAAAACTCTTGATTATTTAACTGAAGAGAGTCGCAATCGCTTTGAAAAAGTTCAAGAATTTTTAGATATTATGCAAATTCAGTATGAGATTAATCCTAATATTGTTAGGGGACTAGATTATTATAATCATACTGTGTTTGAGATTGAGGCAAAAGTAGAAGGTTTTGGATCTAATAATGTTATTGGAGCAGGTGGAAGATACAATGGATTAGTAAATCAATTAGGAGGACCACAAACTGCCTGCGTCGGTTTTGCATCTGGTATTGGGCGTATTGTTATGGCTCTTGAATTAGAAAAGGTTCAACTTCCAATAGTTGATAGTATTGATTTGTTTTTACTTTATGTTAATGAAGATGAAAAGAAATATGCTGCTTATTTAACACAAGAATTACGTACTGCTGGTTTTATTGTTGAGACAGAGTATACAGGTAGGTCTTTAAAGGGACAATTTAAACAAGCAGATCGATTAAATTCTAAATTTACTTGTGTTTTAAATAGTGAAGATTTGAATAATAATGAAATAAAAATTAAAAATAATAAAACAAAAGAAGAAGAAGTTATTAGTTTGGATGTTTTAATTTATTATTTGGATGAACATCTTAATTCTGATTTGTTTGGTGATGATTGTGATTGCGGTTGTGGTTGCCAAGAAGGAGTAGAATGCACTTGTGGTGATGATTGCAAGTGTAAGCATGATTGTGATTGTGATGAAAATTGTGATTGTGGTTGCCAAGAAGGAGTAGAATGTACTTGTGGTGACGATTGCAAGTGCAAGCATGATTGTGATTGCGATGAAAATTGTGATTGTGGATGTCATTGTCATCATGAAAAATAGGAAGAAGGTTAATATATGAAGATAAATGTTAATGAATTAAAAAAACATATTGGAGAAAAAATTGTTTTTAGTGGGTTTATTGATGCTATAAGAGATAAAAAGTGGGTAATGTTTGTTATTCTTAGGGATAATACTGGTAAAGTACAATTAACTATTGAAAAAAGTGATGAAAATAATAAAGATTTACTTGAAATAATGGCTAATACTACTGTAGAATCTACTATTCGTGCTGAAGTTGAGGTTATGGAAAATGATGCAGTTAAATTAGGTGGGCTTGAACTAATCCCTAGTAAAATAGAGATTACTAGTAAAGCTGAGCCATTACCATTTGATTTTAATAATTTAGATGGTGTTAATATTGATACAAGGATGGATTATAAATGGCTAGATATGAGGAATTTTCGTAATACTTTGATTAGACAAGTAGAATCTTGTATGACTGAAGCAATGAGAAATTACTTATATAAGAATAATTTTATTGAGATTCATTCACCTAAATTAATTGGGACAGCTTCTGAATCTGGCTCTGATGTGTTTGAAGTAAAGTATTTTGATCGGTTGGCTTATTTAGCTCAAAGCCCACAGTTTTATAAACAAATGGCTTTAGCAGGTGGTCTTGATAGAGTTTTTGAAGTTGGACCAGTATTTCGTGCGGAAAATTCTAATACAAATAGGCATGCTACCGAATTTACTGGGTTTGACTTAGAATTTGCTTATATTGACTCTTATGAAGATGTAATGGGCTTAGAGGAAGATTTATTAATAGCAGGTCTATCTGCTGTTAAAAAAAAGTATGGTGATCAAATTCTAGAAGTGTTTGGTAAAGAAGTAATAGTTCCTACTAAACCATTTCCAAAAATTAAATTGAAAGATTTATATGCAAAGTTGCATGAAAAATATGGCTTTGATATTCCTAAAGAAGATGTAGGTGATATGAATGCTGAAGCTGAAAAACTAACTTATCAATTGGCAATGGAGGAATATAATTCAGAATTTATGTTCGTTATTGATTATGCAGCAACAAAGAGACCATTTTATCATATGAGAGATGAAAATGGTAAACTTCAGGGATATGATTTGATTTGGAGAGGGGTTGAAATAACGAGTGGTGCTCAAAGGGAGCATCGTTATCAGGAACTTCTTAAAAATGCTAAGGAAAAAGGCTTAGGGGAAGACGTTAAGTTTTATTTACAATTTTTTAAATATGGATGTCCTCCACATGGTGGGTTTGGAATTGGATTAGATCGACTTACAATGT
Source organism: uncultured Erysipelotrichaceae bacterium (assembly GCA_902783315.1). Classification (GTDB taxonomy): domain Bacteria; phylum Bacillota_I; class Bacilli_A; order RF39; family UBA660; genus UBA3789. The sequence continues at coordinate 16,388 of CACZQK010000029.1, forward strand.
TACTTTTAGGACTTTCTAGTTTAAAAGAAACACAATTTTTATTCCGTGGACCTAATCGATTAAATCCATAATATTTATTAAAAAATTCATGGCAAATAATTAAAATTGGTGCAAGTCTCAGTAATATAAAGACTTGCACTGTTTTTATGATATAGAATAATAAAATGGCTATAAAACTAGATAAGAATGATTAAAAAATTACCTTACTTGGAACTGGTGCTGATGTTACATAACGGGATCAATTTTTTAAAGACGAAATAGAAACAAAAAAACGAAGTTTTAAAGAAAAAATAGATATTTATGTTTTAAATAAAAGCGTTATATTTTATAATTTAATTATTGTATTTACTAGAATAATATCATTATAATTGTATAGGTGGTATAGTGAGTTGTAAATTAAAAATAAATAAAATATTAAAAGAAAAAATTTTTTTTAATGATATGATAAATAATAAAAAATAGCTTAATTGTTTTTTAAGCTATTTATCATAAATTTAAATTTGTAAAAAAAATATAGCATTTTTAATTTTTTTTATAAAAAAAAGTTTCTATTATTTTGAGAGTTAGTAGTGGATTTTCTAAATAAGAAAAATGTTGGGAATTTTTATAAATAATTAAAGCTGAATTTTTGATGTTTTTTCTTAAAAATATTCCGTCTTTTAGTGGAGTATCTATATCTTTCTCTCCCCAAATAATTAAGGTTTCGTTTTTTATATTTTTATAATATTTTTTTAAATCCTCTTGTATTATATTTTGAAATGTTTTTTTCATAATATTTGGAATATCTTTATAATCTTTTGATGAAAAAAATTCTAGTAGTTTTTCTTTATATTTTTCTTTCTTTTTTTGGGGGATAAACCTAGTACATTTTTTTAGAATTTTATATATTTTTTCTTTTATATATACTTTGAATTTTTTTCTTCTTTTAATTCCTGCAACATCAATTAAAAGTATTTTATTTACTTTTAATTTTTCTTTTCCAACAAGTATAGAGGTGATTCTTCCTCCAAATGAATGGGCTATTATATTGGGATTTTTTATATGCTCTTTTTCTATAAATTTTTTTATTGTTTCTGCATAATCGTAAATTGTTAGTTCTTGTTCTAGCACTTTACTTTTTCCAAAACCTGGGTAGTCTATTATATAGATAGAGTAATTTTGGTTTAAGTTTTCAATAAGAAATTGGAATGTTTTTCTAGTGTCTCCCCATCCTGGTAAAATAATAATTGTGTCTTTTTTATTTCCATATTTTTCATAATAGAATGAAAAATTATTTGATTTAAAATACATGATAGTCACCCATAGTAGTTTATGTTTTTTTATGAATGTTGTGAAATTGTTTGAAAAATATTGAATTTTTCTTTATTCTATAGTATGATGAAAGTGTCAGATAGATATGTACAGACACTTTTAAAACCGACAAATTAACGATAAGGGAGTTCGGAACAGCTATCGGTGTTGAATACTTAATTTTAAAATTAAGGATCCTAATGATAGCGTATGAACACCCACCTGGTCTATGGATTAGGTTTTATCGTTTGTCCAAGGCATTTTATCTGACTTTTTTGTTTGCTTTTTTGTTTATAATAAAATAAGAAGATTTTACTAATATTAGAGATGGATAAATTTAAAAGTTAAAAAGGGTATTATACAATTATAGGGTGCTATAATGTATGCAGAAATATTAAAAAAAGTTTCATATGTTTTTTTTGATAATATCTATAATGATATTTTACAAATGAAAGGTTTTTTGTAAAAAAAGAGGTGGAAATAATGGCTATTCAGCAACGTAAATTTGATCGCTTTGAAAAATTAATTGGTTTTTCAAACTTAGAAGAATTATCTGAAAAAAGTGTTCTTGTTTTAGGTTGTGGAGGAGTAGGAGGATATGTCTGTGAAGCTCTTGCAAGAAGTAATATTGGGACTCTTATATTAGTTGATTATGATGTGGTTGATGTAACTAATATAAATAGACAAATAGTTGCTTTGGAGTCTACTGTAGGAAAAAAGAAAGTGGAGGTATTGGAAAAAAGGATTAAAGATATAAATTGTGATTGCAAAGTAATAAAAATAGATGAATTTATTGATAGAAATAATTTAAATGAGCTATTTAAATATAAAGTAGATTTTTTTGTTGATGCTTGTGATACAGTATCTACAAAGAAGGAAGTAATTAAAAGATGTTTAGCTAGTAAAATAGATTTTATTTCTAGTATGGGTACTGGTAATAAACTGGATCCATCTAGCCTGGAAATAACAGAGATTCGAAAGACAATTAATGATCCGCTTGCTAGAATATTACGGAAGTTTGTTAAGGATGAAAAGATAAAGCAAAAAGTAATGGTTTTATCATCGAAAGAATTACCAATAAAGACAGGAGATCGAACTCCTGGGAGTACAGCATTTGTTCCAAGTTGTGCAGGTTTATTGATTGCTAGTTATATTGTTCGAAAATTTATCAATAATAAAAAAAAGTGTTAGAAAATCTTAACACTTTTTTGCTTTTTTTATTAGCATTATAGTATTTCTTTATTGTACTTTTAATTGAATGATAATTAATCTGTGAAATTTTTGTTATTCCTTTAAACGTTTTCACTAACGGCTTTCGCGTTTCTATTAATTGAGCTGTATTTTGTAATATTGTTCTTTTTTTCATGGTTTATTTTTCTGACTCTAATAAATAGATACCATAGTTCGTTAATTATTCTGTGGTTTCGGACCTAAGATAAATTAATTATAGCTATAGATGGCGAATTAATTATTATAATTATGCTAGAATTAATGTGAAATTAAAAGGATTGTCTCCTGTAAATTACAGATTACAATCTTTAAGTTAGAAATTATTTATAAACTGTCCAACTTTAGGGTTCAGTTCAATTTAGTTATTTTTTAGAACTTTCTATATAATCCAATGGCTTTTCCTAGAATTGTTACTTCTTTTAATATGATTGGGTCCATAGTGTCATTTTCTGGTTGTAGCCTAAAATATCCATTTTCTTTGTAGAATGTTTTTACAGTAACTTCATTATCGTTATTCATTGCAACTACAGTTTCTCCGTTTTGAGCAGTGTTTTTTCTTTCTACAATTAAAATATCTCCATCATATATTCCTACGTTTATCATGGATTCTCCACTTACTTTTAAAGTGAACACTTCATTTCTTGTCGTGATTAAATTTGCAGGTAAGCTAAAATATTCATCTGGCGTTTCAATTGCCTCAATAGGTGTGCCAGCTGTTACTTTCCCTAGTAGTGGAACCTCTATAATGTTTTCTTTTTCTTCTAAATATTCGTTTGGTACTAATATTTCAAGTGTTCTATTTTTATTATCATCTTTTTTGATGTAGCCTTTTTCTTCTAATTTACTTAGATGAAAGTGAATTGTTGCAGGAGAAGATAAATGAGCTTCTTCACCAATTTCTCTTACTGTTGGTGGATATCCGTTTTTAGCAACTAATTTCTTTAAAACTTGTAAAATATAACTTTGTTTTCCTGTTAATTTTTCCATGTTTATTCCTCCTTATTAATTAAGTTTATCACTTGTTTTGTAAACTGTCAAACAAATGTTTTAATTTATTGTTGACACGAACAATTATTCGAGTTACACTAAAATAGTAAGATGAAGGGAGAGATTAGTATGAAAAAAGTAATAGAGAAAGGATTATTTTTATTTAGTATTTATATGATTTTTACAGCATACTTATTTTTTGCGTCTGATCGTATTGAAAGATTAGAAAATACTGATGATATTGAATATGTTAATGTAACAATAAAGCATTATGAATAATTAAAATGTGTGGTATACTAGAAGCAGATGTGTGAAGATGAGGGTGGAAATATGAAGAAAATAATATTAGTAGATGGAAATAATTTACTATTTAGAAGTTTTTATGCAACTGCTTATCAGGGCGTTATTATGAAAAATTCTAAAGGTTTTCCCACGAATGCATTATATGGTTTTATAAATATGATGAATAAGATTATTGCGGAAGAAAAGCCAAACTATATTTTAGTTGCATTTGATAAAGGAAAAACTTTTAGACATGATAAATATGAAGGTTATAAAGCTGGAAGAGCTGCGATGCCAGATGAATTGAAATTACAATTTCCGAAAGCAAAAAAAGTATTAGAAACGATGGGAATTAAACACTACGAAATCGATAATTATGAGGCTGATGATATCATTGGAACTTTAGCTAAAGTAGTTGATGAAGAAGATGAGTTTATTGGAACAATCATTAGTAGTGATAAGGATTTACTTCAGTTAATTAGTGATGAGATTGATGTAAAACTTTTAAAACAATCTGGTTATATTATGATGACAAAAGATGAATTTAGAAAGATGTACGGAGTAGATCCTATTCGCATGATTGATTTAAAAGCATTAATGGGAGATTCTTCAGACAATATTCCTGGAGTTAAAGGAATAGGTGAGAAAACAGCTATTAGTTTACTTACGAAATATGGCAGTTTGGATGGGGTTTATGAAAATCTTGATTCAATTTCAGGTAAGACGAAAGAAAAATTAGCAAACGACAAAGAAAATGCCTATAAGAGTTTTGATCTCGCAACTATCTATCGAGAAGTACCGTTAGACTTTGAATTGAATGATTGCTCTTACAATGGTTATAAACCAGATGAGTTTAAAAAAGAACTTGAAGAACTAGAGTTTTTCTCTTTATTAAAAAAAATAGATTTTAGTGGAGTAGAAAATACTAAAAGGGAAGAAATAGTAGAAGAGAAAATTGTTATAGAAGATATTTCTAAATTTAAAAATAAGGATTTTTCTTTTTATTTAGAAACTAGAGGATCTATTTATAGCAAAAGTGAAATATTAGGAATGGGTCTTTATGATGGGGAAAATGGATATTTTATTTCTAAGGAAGACATTTCCAAATATAAAGATTTATTTTCTAATGACGTTTCAAAATATACATATGATTTAAAAAAGAATATTGTTGTTTTAAATTCTTTGGGGATAGAAATTAAATGTTGTCAATTTGATACCATGATTGGAACTTATTTATTAGATTATGTTGTTAAAGATGATATTAGTTTTATTGCAAGAAGTTTTGATGTTGATATTCCTAGTTATGAAGAATTATATGGTACAGACAAAAGACCTAAAGAATTAGAAGAAAATAAATTAAAAGATATTGTTGTCAAGAAGGCTAAATTTATTTATGATACGAAAGATGAAGTCCTTAAAAAACTGAAAGAAGATGGAGAATTGGATTTGTTTCATAATATAGAAATGCCTCTATCTTATGTACTTGCTGATATGGAATTAACTGGTATTAAAGTAGATGTTGATTATTTATCTGAGGTAGAAAAAGAATTGAAGAAACAAATGGAAGTTGTAGAGCAAGAAATTTATCAACTTTCTGGATGTGAATTTAATGTTATGAGTCCTGCCCAACTTGCTAAAGTGTTATTTGAAGATTTGGGAATAAAATATCCAAAACGAGTAAAAGATAATAAATATTCTACTAGTAAAGATATTTTAGATAAAATAATTCTAGAACATGAAATTGTACCTAAGGTATTAGAATATCGAACATTAGCTAAACTTTATACTAATTATGCAGTTGGTTTAAAGGAAGAAGTTCGAAGTGATGGTAGAATTCATACAACTTTTACTCAAACATTAACTCGTACAGGGAGATTGTCTAGCATTAGTCCTAATCTTCAAAATATTCCAGCTAGGTCTGAATATTCTCAATTAATTAGAAAAGCTTTTATTCCAGATAGTGATTCTGTCTTATTATCAAGTGATTATTCTCAAGTAGAACTTCGTATCTTTGCTCATATGGCACAAGCTACAAATTTGATTCAAGCCTTTATTGAAAATAAAGATATTCATACCAAAACAGCAGCTGATATATTTCATGTATCTGAAGAAGAAGTTACAAAAGATATGAGAAGGAATGCTAAAGCAGTCAATTTTGGTATTTTGTATGGAATTAGTAGTTTTGGCTTATCTGAAGATTTAGGAATTAATGTTCAAGATGCTAAAAAGTTTATTGATGATTATTTAGAAACTTATCCTGGTATTTCAGAATACATGGAAAAAGAAAAAAGTGATGCTTATAAAAATGGTTATGTTCGTACTTTAATGAATCGTAAAAGAGTTATCGAAGAATTAAAGAATAAAAATTATATGATTCGTAGTAGTGGGGAAAGAATGGCTTTAAACACTCCTATTCAAGGTACTGCAGCTGATATTTTAAAGAAGGCTATGGTTGAAATACATTATGAATTTGAAAAACGTAAATTAAAAAGTAAAATGCTTATTCAAGTTCACGATGAACTTGTGTTTAATGTGTTAAATAGTGAATTAGATGAAGTTAAACAGATTGTTCGTAATATTATGGAAAATACTTTTAAATTGACTGTTCCATTGAAGGTTGATATTGAAACTGGAAATAATTGGTATGAAGCTAAGTAGTGTGCTGAATTGTCATGGTTATTATTGCTTAGAAATTCATACAAGATTGTATTTTAAAGATTTAGATAAGGAGTGATTTTATGCCTGAAAAGCCTGAAGTTGTTACAGTTTCTCAAAGTTTAAAGAAAAGAATCCTTCATAAAAAAATTACAGGTTGCTATGTTTATTGGGATAATATTATTGCTTATCCTACTGTAAATGAGTTTAAAAAGAGAATTATTGATGAGGTAATTCAAAATATAACTACACGAGGTAAATTTATTGTTATAGAATTAGACCATTATTCATTACTTGTTCATCTTAGAATGGAAGGAAAATTCTTTTTTAGGGAAATAGGAGAATCCTTTAGTAAGCATGAGCATGTAGAACTTATTTTGGATGGAAATATTAGCTTTCGATATCATGATGTACGAAAGTTTGGCAAAATGTATTTATTTGCTAAAAAAGATGTATATGAAGTAAAACCTTTAAGTGGTTTAGGGCTTGAATATAATGACGAAAATTTAACTGTAGATTATTTATATTGTAAAATTCATCCTAGAAAAAAAGCCATAAAAACTGTTTTACTTGATCAAAGTATTATAGCAGGAATTGGAAATATTTATGCTAACGAAATTCTTTTTATGAGTAGAATTCATCCAGAAAGAAAAGCTAGTGAAATTACAAAAGAGGAATGTAAAAAAATTATAAAGAATTGTAAAATTGTATTAGACAAAGCTATCCAGTTGGGTGGGACTACTGTTCGAAGTTTTACTTCTTCTGAAGGAGTTCATGGCTTGTTTCAAATTGAATTACTTGTACATGGAAAAGAAGGAGAAGAGTGTGGTTGCTGCAATAATAAAATTAAAAAAATATTTGTTGGTGGCCGAGGAACATATTTTTGCCCTTATTGTCAAAAATAAAAGAGGAGAATCCTCTTTTCTTTATTATCTAAATTTTTATTTTCTATTAATAATTCATGAATTATTGTTCCTTTTCTCTTATGTAAATAATTTTTTGGGTTTCTTTTTTTGACAGTAGGTTCCTTTTTATGTCGTAAATTTTTGTTGTCTCTATTTCAAATTCTAGCATAGGGTCTTTTTCTTTTTTTATTTTACTAATAATGGGAATGTCTGAATTCTTTTTTACTGTACTTAAATAGTTTCTGCCATTTTCATTAAATCCAAGAATCCTAATATAATTTATTTTTTGAAATTTTTTTGCTTTTTCCTTGGTAAAATTGCATAGGATATGAAGTAACATTCTACTTATTTTGTTATAGGTATAACGTTTGCTTTTTACTCTTTTTATTAAATCTTCATAGGATATTGAGTTTTGAATTTCTTTCTTTAAAAGCTTGTCAATTCCTTCATCTACTGTTTGATAAATTGATAAGTCTTGTTCTGTTATAATTTTATATTTTAAAATGTCAAAATAATCTTGCATAAAGTGTAATTCTTTGAAATCATTTATAATGTTTTTTGGGATATAATTATCGATCTTTTTCTTTTCTTTTAAAGCTTTTCTTATTGCTGTTGCACTAGAAATGTTTTTCTTTAGTTCCTTTTCGTGATAGGAACCAATTCTTTTTATTGTTTCATATTTTATTTTATAATTATTTTGTAAAATTGTTTTTATATAGCTAATTCCTAATAAATCATTTGGGGTTTCTATTTTTTTGCCTGTTAAATCTTCTATTGCACATGAGACGGCTGTTGGATAATTTTTTCCGAGTTTTGAGTATATTTTTACTAGCTTATTAAAATCTTCATTTTCTATTTGTGTTTTAGCAATAACTTCTAGATCTTTTATATTATTTGATTCGCTTCCAAATACTATTCTTTCAACTTTTAAATGTTCTAGTATTGTAATGGCTCCATAAGCAAAAAAGTCTGCTGATTGGGTTGCAAAAGGATAGGGAAGTTCTATTATTAGGTCTATTCCATTTTTTAATGCAATTTCGCTTCTTTTCCATTTATCTATTATAGCAACTTCTCCTCGTTGCATGTAATTACCAGACATAACTAAAACTATTTTATAGTCTTTATATTTTTCCTTTATTTTTTGTAGATGATAGAGATGACCATTATGAAATGGATTATATTCAGCAATAACTCCAATAGACTTCATATTATCCCTCTTTTCTTTTTTTTTGTATTTTATCATAAATGGGACTGTTTTACAATTGTTCTAATCTTTTTTATACTGAATAATATGTAATGTAAAGTTAGTTACATTTTATTATTATTTTTTAGAATTTATGGATTTTATGTTATAATTTTTTTAGATGGAGTGGTTTAATGAAAATTATTGTAGTAGCTGGTGGAACAGGTGGACATATTTATCCAGCAATAGCCATTATTAATAAGATAAGAGAAAAAGAACCAGATAGTGATATTTTATATATTGGAACTAGTGATCGGATGGAAAAAGATATTATTCCTAAATTGGGGTTTAAATTTGTTGGTTTAGAGATGGCTGGTTTAAATCGAAGAAATGTTTTTTCTAATATTTCTGTTTTTAAGAAATTTAAATTAGCAGTAAAAAAATCTCGTGAAATTATTCATGATTTTAAACCAGATGTTGTTATAGGTGCTGGCGGTTATGTTACGGTGCCAGTCTTATATGCTGCCCATAAAGAACACAGACCTATTCTTATTCATGAACAAAATTCTGTTCCAGGTATTAGTAATAAATTTATTGGGAGATTTGCTGATAGAATATGTGTTTCTTTACCAAATAGTTTAGAGCTTTTTCCCAAAAAAAAGACGGTTTATACCGGAAATCCTAGAAGTGAGGAAATAATGAATGCTCGAAAACTTTTGAAAACAGAGTTGGGATTTCTTGGCAATAAAAAGCTAGTCATAGTTGTTATGGGAAGTTTAGGAAGTACAACAATGACTTTAAAAATTAAAGATTTAATTCCAGGTTTTAATGAAAAAAGTTATCAAGTGTTGATTATTACTGGTAAAAAGTATTATGATGATTATAAGAATATAAAAATTTCTTCTAATGTGAAAGTAGTTCCTTTTATGGATGATTTAATTTGTTTAATGAAAGATAGTGATTTAATTATATCAAGAGCTGGGGCTAGTACTATTGCAGAGATTACGGCTATTGGTTTACCAGCAATTTTAGTGCCATCCCCTTATGTTACTAATAATCATCAATATAGGAATGCTAAAGAACTGGAAGATGCAGGTGCTTGTGTTATTGTTCCAGAAAAAGATTTTTCTAAAGATAGAATTATAAGAGAAATTGATAAATTATTTGATCATAAAGAAAAATATGATGCAATGGTTCAAAATAGTAAGAAGTTTGGTTTAAGTGATTCGGCTACAAGAATATATAATGAAATTAGAAAGTTGGTTGAGTAAATTTATGAAAGAAATAATTCAACAGATAAAGAATATGGACATTGGTAGGATAGAAGAAGATGTTTCTTTAAAAAAATATACTACTTATAGAGCTGGTGGAATAGCAAGATGTGTTGTCTACCCAAAAAATATTTCTAAATTAGTTGATTTAATGAGATTTTTAAAACAAACAGGTGTAGTTCATAAAATTTTAGGGAGAGGTTCTAATTTGCTTTTTAGTGAAAAAACATATGAAGGAATTCTTATTAAGCTTGATGAATTTGATTATATTCATTTTTTCGGTAGGGGGAAAATTAGAGTTGGTGCTGGAGCTTCTTTAATTAAAGTTAGTCTTTTAGCTGCTAAGAAGGGCTATACTGGACTTGAATTTGCTGCTGGAATTCCGGGAAGTATTGGTGGGGCCATCTTTATGAATGCTGGTGCTTATAAATCTGACATGGGATATATTGTAGAAAGCGTAAAGGTTCTTACTTCTGATTTAAAGATTATTCATCTGGAAAATAGAGAAATGGATTTTCATTATCGTAGTTCCTATTTGCAAAAGCATCCAGATTATGTTTGTTTAGAGGCAATTATAAAATTACAAAAAGGGAAAAAAGAGGCAATTGCAGAAGTTATTAGAGATAGAAGAAATCGTAGGCTTGAGTCTCAGCCTTTGGAATTTCCGTCAGCAGGAAGTGTATTTCGTAATCCTGAAGGGAACTTTGCTGGAAAACTAATAGAGGATTTGGGTTTAAAGGGAAAGGTAAAAGGTGGAGCAATGGTTAGTGATAAACATGCTAATTTTATTATAAATCGCGACGGCGCCACTAGTGATGATATTAAATATTTAATTGATTTATGTCATGAGAAAGTTTTAAAAAATTATGGTATTGATTTGAAAATAGAACAAGAATTTGTAAATTGGGAGTAATTATGGCTAAAAAAGTTATCAAAAAAAGAAAAATTAAGTTAATTAATTTTCTACTAGTTTTATTTGTTTTTATAGGACTAGGTTTTTGTGCTTTTTTAATATTAAAAATTCCTGTTAAAAATATTATTATCTTAAATACTAATTATTTAAATGATGATTATATTTTATCTTTAGGGGGAATAAGAGATTATCCTAACTTTTTTTTAACAAGAGCTTCACAAGTAGAAAAAAAAATAGCTCATTCAGAATATATACGAGATGTAAAATTAACAAAAAAGGTTGGATTTATATTTGAATTAAAAGTTTTTGAAAATCGTCCTTTATTTTTTGACTTTAATCAAAATAAGTATATATTTGATAATGGTAAAGCGAGTGAAGAAGATAGTATTAGCCGTAATTTTCGAGTTCCTAGACTTTTAAATTATATACCAGATAATAAATATTCTAAATTTATTAAAGAAATGGCAAATGTAAAAAATAGTACTGTTTGTAAGATTAGTGATATAGAGTATCAGCCTAATGATTATGATAAGGATCGTTTTTTGCTTTATATGGATGATGGAAATATGGTATATCTTACTCTGACAAAGTTTAAAATGATTAATCATTATAACGAGGTTTTAAAACAACTTGATAATCATAAAGGAATTTTATATTTGGATAATGGTAATCACTTTCAAATTAGGGATTAAGTTGAAAGTATATTATTTGTGTGTTATAATTTTATTAGGGTGATTATAGTGGAACAAGTGGAACAATATGGGAAATATAGGGAAGAATATTTAAAGGCATTAGAAAAATATAATAGTACTAATGATAATGAATATTTGAATCGGCTTATGAGCATAAAGGCAGAATTTAAAAAAATGCCTAATTTTTCAGAGCTGGTTGTACGGTATTATGTTAATGCTTTTCAAAATATTTCAAATCTTGAGAACTTAAATTTTTTTTCAACATGTCAATTTGTTCGTTATCTTGTTACAACTTTCTTTTCTAAAATTATGTTTAATGATCTTTTTCTCTTGGGTTTATTTTGTGAGAATCAAGATAATTATTTAAGCGTTTTGGAAAATGTACGTAATCAAATAGGGGAAATATATCATATCCAGTTTTGTTCTAAAGCAGATATCGATGAAAAAATTTCTGATGACACGCTTGATGGAATGGGTTTCAGAGCAAGAGTTTATCTTATTAATGGTATTCCGAATTATTATATTATCAGTGAGGATGATGTTTATTCTGATCGTGGTTGGGATGAAACAGTAAAAAGACTTCAAACTCTTGGGCTAGATAGTTTAGTACCTCAAAAAAGAAACTCAGAAGTGCATTCAACTGGATTGAAAAGATGATTTCATATTTATTTTTATAAAAACTGTTAAAATTTTAAGTAATAATTTTTACAGTTTTTTTATTTTTAAATAGAGTTTGCAAAAAAGAAAAAATACGTTATAATTAAATTTAGAGTAGGAGGATTTTAATGGGTAATATATATGCTGGAATTGATTTAGGAACAGATACTATTAAAATTATAGTAGCTGAGAAAAAAAATGATAAATTTTTTGTGCTTGCTTCAGTAAGTAGTCCTTCAGAAGGAATTCAAAATGGTTTTGTCATTGATACAAAATCTGCTATTTCTAGTATAAAAAATGCCGTAAAACAAATAAATGATTCTTTGGGAATGAAAATTACAAAAGCAATTGCCTGTATTCCTCCGTCTAATTGCCAGATGAATATTGTTGTTGGTAGTAGTAATGTTATTGATTATAATGAAATTACAGGAATTGATGTTAGTAATGTGTTGTTATCTGCCATAAAAGGTCAAGACTTTTCTAAAAATGAACTAGTTACAGCAATGCCAATTAATTTTACTATTGATGATAAAAAAATTGTTACAGATCCCAAGGGGATGAAAGGAAGCCTATTAGAGACAAAAGTAGTTATTAGTACAGTGCCTAAGGAACCGTTATATCGTATTTTAGAAGTTTTAAAATTAAGTGGAATAGAAGTGGTAGATATTGTTTTTCCTTCAGTTGGTGACTATTATTCTATTAAAAATAGGAAATATGATGAATTGGTAGGAGCTATTATTAATATTGGTGAAGAGTCTACAACTATTTCTGTTTTTAATAAGGGAATTCAAATAAAAAATAGTATATTATCAGTTGGTAGTAATAATGTTGATAAAGATCTTACTTATGTGTTTAAATCAAAATTAAGTGAGTCTAGAAAGATTAAAGAGAATTTTGCAGTTGCTGATTATCAATATGCAGATGTAAATGATATTTATACTTTTTCAATTGATAAAGATACAAAGAAAACTGTTAATCAGGTTCATGTTTCTAAGGTGGTTGAGGCTAGAATTCGAGAAATTCTAAAACTTGCTAAAAATGAAATAAAAAACTTAACAAATAGAGAAATACGTTATATAATTATAACAGGTGGCTTGACCGAAATGTCTGCTTTTTCTTATTTAGTAGAGCAGGAATTTGGTTTTGTTGCAAAGATATGGAATATTACTACAATGGGAATTCGACATAATAAATATAGTAGTTGTTATGGTGCTATTAAATATTTTGATGATAAATTGCTTTTAAGAGGAAAAAAATATAATATGTTTTCAACGGATGATATTGCTACTATGTTGTCAATAAATTCTAATGTTCCAAAAGAAAATATAATTAATAGAGTGTTTGGGCACTTTTTTGATAATTAAGGAGGAAAAGGTATGATAGGCGGATTAGAAATGGATCAGCTAGCAAAGATTAAAGTCATTGGTCTTGGCGGTGGCGGAGGTAATGCTATTAATAGAATGGTTGAATCCGGTGTTAAAGGTGTTGAATTTATTGCGGCTAATACAGATTTGCAAGTTTTAAATTCTTCAAAGGCAGATGTTAAAATTCAAATAGGTGCTACGCTTACTGATGGATTAGGAGCAGGTGGGAAACCAGAAGTTGGAAAAGAATCTGCTGTGGAGTCTAAGAAAGAAATAGAGGATGCCTTGAGTGGAGCAGATATGGTTTTTATCACTTGTGGAATGGGTGGTGGAACTGGTACTGGTGCAGCTGCAATCGTTGCAGAAATTGCCCAAGGGCTTGGGGCTTTAACAGTTGCAATTGTTACGAAACCGTTTTCTTTTGAAGGAAAGAGAAGAATGGAAAATGCACTTCAAGGTATTGATGAATTAAAGAAACATGTGGATACTTTAATTGTTATTCCAAATGATCGGTTAAGAGAAATTATTGATAAATCCACTCCAATGCTAGAAGCATTTAAAGAAGTTGATAATGTTTTACGTAGAGGTGTTCAATCTATTTCTGATTTGATTGCTGTTGTTGGACTTGTTAACTTGGATTTTGCTGACGTTAAAGCGGTTATGGAGAAGAGTGGACGTGCCATTATTGGTATTGGAATTGGTATGGGTGAAGATAGAGCACTAGAGGCTGCTAAACAAGCAGTTTCATCCCCATTGTTAGAAACTTCTATTGAAGGGGCTACGGATGCTATTATTAATATTACTGGTGGTTTGAATTTGACTTTGTTTGAAGCTGAGCAAGCAGCGGAAGTTGTTCGCAGTGCAGCTAATACCGATATTAATACAATATTTGGTTCTGTTATCAATGAAAATTTAAATGATGAGGTTATCGTTACTGTTATTGCTACAGGCTTTGATAAGCAAAAAAAGACAGCAGTTTTGGATTCTAATCATGCTCCTTCTAGCTCTACAGCTGGTAGAAGAGGGGTTGGAAGGGATAATTATGCTTATCAACCAGAAATTTTAGAAGATGATGATGGAGATGCTGGTATTTCGGGAAATGTTGATATGAGTATTCCTGCATTCTTAAGAGATCGTAATTTTTGATTTCAGTCTATCTGAAATCTTTTTTTTTGAAAGTTAAGGTTAATAGAATATTTTTAATAAAAAAACAAATAAGTTAGAGAACACTTACTTGTATAATTTGGTTTATTGTTTATTAGTAATTATCATAGTTTTTAATATCATCAAATTTCTTTTTATTTTCAGCAGCTTTTATAAATTGTGCTAATATGTTTAATGCTATTTGCTCTGTCTTTCGGTTAACATCTCTTAATGGGTTGAATTCAACAAGGTCAAAGGAAAGCACATCTTTTATGTGTTTGATAATGTATTCATTGATGGACATAGCTTCCTCTTCTGATATACCGTCAAATTCTGGAATACTTACTCCAGGGGAAATATCTGGATCTATTATGTCTAAATCATAACTAATATGGATTCCTTTTGTTTTATATCCAGCTATTTTAAAGGCTTCATCCATAATAGTATCTATTCCTTTTTCTTTTATGTCCTTGGTTGTAAAGACGGTAACTCCAGAATATCTCAAGTTGTCTTTTTCTTTATCATCAATGTTTCTTGCGCCAATAACAACTGTTTTTGCTGCTTGGATTACCTTTCCATTATGATAATGTCTTAAATCTTGATTTTCGTAGCCATTGATTGTTGCGAGAGCAAGATCATGAATGTTTCCTGTAACAGTGGTAGAAAAGGTGCTATAAGTTGCATGAGAGTCAATCCATATACATCCAATATCAATATTTGCTTTAGCTGAGGCTAGTGCTGAGGCGATAGAGGCAGAATGGTCTCCACCTATCATGATTGGAAAATACTCTTCTTTTATCTTTTCAATTATATTTTTGTATAAATTAGAATTAAAATTATCAATTTCATATTCATTTTTTCTTCTATCTGATAAGTTCCTGCTTTTGATAATGTCCTTATTCTGTTCAAATAATAGGCTTTCTCCTTGATAAAAAGTCTTTAAGTCATTCATTATTTGAATTGGTCCTAAACTTGCACCATCAATGTTTACTCCTAAATCAGTGCAGGCACAAAATATCATTGTTCGCATATTAATCACCTTTTTAACTATCTTTTCTCGATTAGTTTAACATAAAAGTGTCTATTTATCAAGATTGCTTATTTTATAAATTACTAAAAAAATATGTTTTTTTAGTTTTAATGTGTATAATAAATGTATAGGATGTATTAGATGGGATGTGTAATATGAAAAAATTAAAAGAATTATATCCTGAGGTAGAAAGCGATATATCAATTCGTGGGATAAAGATAAATTCTAAGGAAGTAGTAACTGGTGATTTGTTTGTCTGCACAATGGGGGTTACAGCCGATCGTCATGAATTTATAGAGGATGCTAAGGAACATGGGGCAGCAGCTATTGTTGTAAGTAAAGATGTTGCTGATTTAGGGATTCCTATTATTAAAGTTTCTGATACTAATCGAGAATTGCCTTATTTATGTCAAAAGTTTAATGATTATCCGGATAGAGATTTAAAAATTATTGGGGTAACTGGTACAGATGGTAAAACTAGTGTTTCGGTGATAGTTCAAACTCTACTTGGTTCTGATTTGTGTGGATACATTGGTACTAATGGTGTCAATTGTAAGGGCTTTAGTAAATCTGAAGTAAATACAACTCCAGATGCGCCTAACTTATATTCTTATTTGAAGGAATTTGTTTCTAGAAAATGTCAATATGTATCTATGGAAACTTCGAGTGAAGCATTTTTTCGTGGTCGCTTGCAGGCTATGAGTTTTGATGTTTCAGTTTTTACAAATATTACTCCAGAGCATTTGAATATTCATGGATCATTTGAAAACTATTTACAATCAAAGCTTATGCTTTTGAAACAAACTAAAAAGACTGGTTTTTGTATTTTAAATCGTGATGAGGAACATTATGATGTTGTGCGTACTGCTTGTAATGGCAAGATTCTTACTTATGGATTCCATAAAGATTGTGATATGCGTATTGTTGAATATCAATTAGGTAGTAAAAATACCTCTATTGTTTTTCAATATTTGGGTAAAGAATATAGAATAAATTCTCCTTTACTTGCCTTGTATAATGTTTATAATTTAGCAGCTGCTATGTTAGCTTGTTTGGCTCTTGGAAAGAGTATGGAAGATATTATTTGCAATATTTCTAAATTACATATTGATGGTCGAATGGAAGTGTTAGATACTGGTGATTTGTATAGTGTAATAGTTGATTTTGCACATACTCCTAGTGCTATAGAAAATATTTTGAAATTTGCACATTCCATTGAACATGATAGAATTATTACGGTAATTGGTTCGGCAGGTAGAAGAGATAAATTAAAACGACCTCTTATAGGGAATGTTTGCGATAAATATTCTGATTATACTATTTTTACAACAGATGACCCGAGAGATGAAGATCCGATGGACATTTGTAAAATGATGATTGAAAATTTGAAAGATGAAGCAAAATATGAAATTATTTTGGATCGAAGTAGTGCTGTTTTTAAAGCTATTTCTATGGCTAAAAACCATGATATTGTTTTATTGCTATGTAAAGGGAATGAACCTTATCAAATTACAGTAAATGGTTATGAATATTATAACGAAGTAGAAGAAGCAGAAAAGGCTATTCGTGCCAAAAAAGAAAGAAGTTGATTTTAAGCTGATTATCGTTATAATTGGCTTTTTTCTTTATATGTGATATATTTGTATGGGTGATAGTGTGATTCAAAAGATTATAAAATTATTACTTGTTTTATTTTTCATGATTCTTATTTTTTCTTTTTCTAAAGAAAATGGAAATCAATCTACAAAACGTAGTGATTCGATTATTACTTATACTGTTGAATCTATTTTTCATCGGAAATTAACAAATCATGAAAAAGAATTCTATATTGATAAATTTGTTTATGTTGTTCGAAAAAGCGCTCATTTTTTGCTTTATTTTCTTTTTGGCATTTCAGTTCTTTCTTTTATTAGAGAATTTGTACTTCTTACATGGAAAAGTGTTTTGTTTTCAGCTTTCTTTGTTTTTATTTATGCGTGTAGTGATGAGTTTCATCAGTTATTTATTTCTGGCCGAAGTGGAGAAATAGGTGATGTTTTTATTGATACTGTGGGAGGCTTTTTGGGATTGAGTTGCTATTTTAAGATTTGTGATATTAGGAGGAGAAAAAATGGATAAGAAAAAACAGTTGGCTAAAAATACAATTATTATTTTTATGGGAAGGGTTTGTACTCAATTTATTTCTTATTTTTTGCTTCCTTTTTATACATCTTATTTACTTACTAATGAATATGGATTAGTTGATTTGATTCAAACATATGTGACTTTGCTAGTTCCTATTATTACTTTGGAATTAGAGATGAGTATTTTTCGTTATTTGATTGATTCTCGCGAAAATGAGCAGGATACAAGAAATTTGATGAGTAATAATTTTTTTGTATTGGGTATTAGTCTGTTGTTTTTTTGTATTTTATATACTCTTATTACTTATTTTGTAACGATACCTTTTCGTTGGCTAATTTTAGTTGATATTATTGTATGTGTTTTATCTGGCAATTTTTTGCAAGTTACTAGAGGGTTTGGAAAAACAGTTGATTATTCTATTAGTTGCATTTTGACAGGAGTTACGACAATCGTTTCAAATATTATTATGATATGTGTTTTACATAAAGGTGCCTATGGTATGATTTTTTCAATGGCCTTAGCTAATTTTATTTGTGCTAGTTATTTGTTTTTTAGGTTGAGACTTTATAAATATTTTGATTTTTCTAAAATTGATATGAATCTTATTAAAAAAATGAATAAATATTCTATTCCTCTTATTCCTAATGGAATTAGTTGGTGGATTATAAATGCTAGTGATAGAAGTATTGTTTCTTTTATGTTAGGTGCGTCTGCGAATGGACTTTATGCTATTAGTAATAAATTTCCTAATATCATTTCTAGCTTAACAGGAGTTTTTAACTTGAGTTGGAGTGAAAGTGCTGCTCTTCATATTAATAGTTCTGATCGTGATGACTTTTTTTCTGATATTACGAATACTGTTTTTAAACTTTTTACCTCAATGGGGGTTGGAATGCTAGCTGTTTTGCCGTTTTTATTTCCTGTCTTTATTAATTCCTCTTATCAAAAGGCATATGATTATATTCCTCTTTTGGTTTTGGCTACTATTTTCAATGTTCTTATTTGTTTATATAGTCAAGTTTATCTTGCTAAAAAACTATCGAAGCAAGTAGCTACTACTGCCATTATAGGTGCTATTATAAATATTGTTATTAATGTCTGTTTTATTCAAAAAATTGGACTTTATGCAGCGGCTCTTTCTACGACTATTTCTTATTTTGTTATGATGATTTATCGACATATAGATTTAAAAAAGTATGTGCATATTACTTTTGAAAAAGGGCTGATTTTTAAAACGGTTATTATTTTTACAGTGGTAATTTATTTGTATTATAAGAATAATTTTGTTTTAAATGTTACTAATTTTATCATTGCTTTGATTTATGCTATTTTAATTAATAAGAAGTTGCTATTATCTAGTAGTAGAACTATCTTAAAGAAAATACATTTATTAAAGAATTAATTCGGCAAACTTAGACATATAATTAATTGGTGATTATATGTTTTTGTTTTTATTTCAAATATTAAGACATTTAATTTGTTTTACTGGAAGCTATTCTAATAGTGTTTTTTTGGAACCTTTATCTTCTTCAGAAGAAGATAAATGTATTATGGGAAAAATGAAAGGAGATAAAGATTGCAGGAATAAATTGATTGAACATAATTTGCGCTTAGTAGCTCATATTGCTAAAAAGTATGATAGTAAGCATGTAGATATGGATGATCTAATTAGTATTGGAACAATAGGTTTGATTAAGGGAGTTGATACTTTTTCTCCTGAAAAAAAAGTAAGAATTACAACTTATTGTGCAAGATGTATTGAGAATGAAATTTTAATGTATTTTAGAAAAAATAATAAATATAGTAAAGATCTTTCTATTTATGAAGCTGTTGGTTATGATAAAGATGGAAATGAAATTGCTATTCAAGATTTATTACAAGTTGAGGATGTCGATTTTTGTGAAGATATTGATTTGAAAGATAATATTCAAAGTCTCTATCAGTATATGGACGTTTTAACTCCTAGAGAGAAAAAGATAATTATCAGTCATTATGGTTTAAATAATCAGGAAGAAGAAACACAGAAAATGATTTCTAAGAAGATGGGAATTTCAAGAAGTTATGTGTCAAGGATTGAAAAGAGAGCACTTACTAAACTTTTACGTGAATTTATAAAAAATAGGGAAAAGATATAGATATTATTTAGTTGTAAACTAAAAAAATGAAATTTATATAACTTTACAAAAATTTATATATTTTATATAATTTTGGTAGAGTGTGGTATGAATGAGTACAAAGAAAAAAGAACCTGTTTTTTTTGAAAAAAGTAAAATTTTAAAAAAGAATTTTCTTTTTGCTGGGGTTTTTATATTTTTATTAATTTTGTTTTGTGTATATTATTTTGTAGTTTCGCCTCAAATTCATTTGAAAGGTAAAACTAAATTAGTATTAAATTATAAGGATTCTTATAAAGAAAAGGGCTATTCAGCTTCTTTTTTAGGGAGTGATATTACAAATAAAGTTGTTATTAAAGGCAAGGTAAATGAAAATAAGCTAGGAGTATACAAAATATCTTATAGTGTAAAAGCTGGTATTTTTCATAAAAAAGTTATTCGTGTTGTTCAAGTGAGAGATCAAGAAAAACCAAAAATGGAAATTTCTAAAGATGATATTTATATATGTCCAGGTTCTGATTTTGTGCCCGAAAAAATAGCGGCAAAGGATAATTATGATGGTGATTTATCTAATAAGGTAAAAAGTACTATTAATAAAGAAAAAAATAAAGTAACTTATAAAGTTACAGATAGTAGTGGGAATATTTGTAGTGTGACGAAAAATATTCTTTATAAAGATATTACAAAGCCTACCATTACTCTTAATGGGAATGAACAAATAAGTTTAGTAGTTGGGAACTCTTTTGAAGATCCAGGCGTGATTGTTGAAGATAATTGTGATTCCGATTTATCTGCTCAGGTAAAAGTGGAAGGAAGTGTTGATTTTTCAAAAGTAGGGGAATATACGCTTGTTTATTCTGTTAAAGATGCAGCAGAAAATGAGGCTAGCATTTCTAGAAAAATTTTTGTTAATGAAAGGGAAAGAGGAGGAACTATTTATTTGACTTTTGATGATGGCCCTAATTCTGGAACTACAAATATTATTTTAGATATTTTAAAAGAAGAGGGAGTTAAAGCTACATTCTTTGTTACCAATAAAGGCCCTGATGATTTGATTAGGCGTGAATACGATGAGGGACATACGATTGCTCTTCATACGGCGAGTCATGATTATGCTACTATATATTCTTCTGTTGATGCTTATTTTCAAGATTTGTATCGTGTTCAGGAACGAGTAAAGCAAATTACAGGAGAAGAAAGTAAAATTATTCGGTTTCCAGGAGGTAGTAGTAATACAGTGAGTCGTAAATATTCTGCTGGGATTATGAGTACTTTGACTCAAGAAGTCTTGAATCGTGGTTTTAAATATTATGATTGGAATTTGAGTAGTGGAGATGCAGGTGAAACGACTGATCCTGATGGGGTTTATCGAAATGTTGTTAATAATTTGCGAAGAGATCGAGTTAATATGGTTTTAATGCATGATATTAAGAGTTATACTAGAGATGCTCTACGTAATATTATTCGTTATGGAAAAGAAAATGGTTATACTTTTGATAAGATTACAATGAATACAGAGATGATTCGGCAAAGAGTTAATAA
>CACZQK010000030.1 GCA_902783315.1 uncultured Erysipelotrichaceae bacterium
CTATATTATATCACAAAAAAAGACTACATTTTTGTAGTCTTTCATCGTCTTATATTAATTTTTCTTTGCTTTAATTGCAGCTTGTGCAGCAGCAAGTCTTGCTATTGGAACTCTAAATGGTGAACATGATACGTAACTTAATCCTGTGTTGTGACAGAATTCTACACTTGATGGATCTCCACCGTGTTCTCCACAGATTCCTAATTTAATATTTGGTCTTACTGATTTTCCTAGTTCAGATGCCATTTTTATTAATTTTCCAACGCCTTTTTGGTCTAACTTTGCAAATGGATCTTGTTCATAAATCTTATTTTCA
This sequence comes from uncultured Erysipelotrichaceae bacterium, assembly GCA_902783315.1. Classification (GTDB taxonomy): domain Bacteria; phylum Bacillota_I; class Bacilli_A; order RF39; family UBA660; genus UBA3789. Next base: position 317 of record CACZQK010000030.1, read on the forward strand.
TAATATGAATCTAAGAATTTACCAGCATCATCTCTTGAGAAACCAAATGTCATTTGTGTTAAATCATTTGTCCCAAATGAGAAGAATTCAGCTTCTGTAGCTATTTCATCTGCTGTTAGAGCAGCTCTTGGAATTTCAATCATTGTACCAATATGATACTCCATATCAGATTTCTTTTCTTCTTTAACCTTTTCTGCAGTTTCTACTACTATATCTTTAACAAATTTTAATTCTTTGATATCTCCAACAAGTGGGATCATTATTTCAGGGACAATATTGTATCCATCTTCTTTATGAACTTCAATTGCAGCTTCCATTAAAGCTTTGGTTTGCATTCTAGCAATTTCTGGATAAGTTACTGCTAAACGACAGCCTCTATGTCCCATCATTGGGTTGAATTCATGTAATTCATCACATACTGCTTTGATATAATCAATCGTCATTCCCATTGCTTTTGCTAATTCTTTCATTTCAGCTTCCGTCTTTGGAACAAATTCATGTAGAGGTGGGTCAATATAACGTACAGTCATTGGTTTACCCTTTAACTCTTTATACATTTCTTTAAAGTCACCTTTTTGATATGGTATTAATAAATTCAAATATTTTTCTCTATCTTCTACAGTTTCAGATAAAATCATTCTCCTTAGGTTGAAAATTCTTTCCTCGTCAAAGAACATGTGCTCTGTACGACATAACCCAATTCCTTCTGCTCCGAGTTCAATTGCTTTGGCAGTATCTGTTGGAGTATCGGCATTTGTTCTAACTCCTAGTGTTCTAAATTTATCTGCCCATTTCATAACGCGTCCGAATTCTCCTGCTATTTTAGCATCTACTGTTGGTATTTCCCCATCATAAATATTTCCTGTTGTTCCATCAATTGAAATGATATCTCCTTCGTGGAATGTTTTTCCTCCTAAAGTAAATTCTTTTTTAGCTTCATTCATTTTGATATCCCCACAGCCAGATACACAGCATGATCCCATACCACGAGCTACAACTGCAGCATGTGAAGTCATTCCTCCTCGAACAGTAAGAATTCCTTGAGCAACTTTCATACCTGTAATATCTTCTGGAGATGTTTCTAGTCTAACTAAAATTACTTTTTTGCCTTTTTTATCCCAAACTTCTGCATCTTCGGCAGTGAATACTATTTGCCCACATGCAGCTCCAGGTGAAGCTCCTAAACCTTTGCCAAGAGGTTTTGCTTCTTTTAATTTCTTTTGATCAAATTGTGGGTGAAGTAATGTATCTAGATTTCTAGGATCAATCATAGAAACTGCTTCTTCTTCTGTACGCATTCCTTCATCTACTAAGTCACAAGCAATTTTTAATGCAGCTTGGGCTGTTCTTTTTCCATTTCTAGTTTGTAGCATGTATAGTTTTCCATGTTCTACAGTAAATTCCATGTCTTGCATATCTCTGTAATGTGATTCTAGTGTTTTACAAACTTCTTGGAACTCTTTAAATGCTTCTGGAAATTTTTGTTCCATTTCAGCAATTTTCATTGGAGTTCTTACACCTGCAACAACATCTTCTCCTTGAGCGTTTGTTAAGAATTCTCCAAACAAGCCTTTTTCTCCTGTTGCTGGATCTCTAGTGAAAGCAACTCCTGTTCCACAGTCATCTCCCATATTACCGAAAGCCATTGATTGAACATTTACAGCAGTTCCCCAAGAATATGGAATATCATTATCTCTACGATAAACGTTAGCTCTTGGATTATCCCATGAGCGGAATACCGCTTTGATAGCTCCCATTAATTGTTCTTTTGGATCACTTGGGAATTCTTTGCCAATCTTCTTTTTATATTCTTCTTTAAATTGTTTTGCTAATTCTTTTAAATCGTCAGCATCAAGTTCTACATCTTGAGTAACGTTTTTCTTTTCTTTCATCTTGTCAATTAATTCTTCAAAGTATTTCTTACCTACTTCCATAACTACATCTGAATACATTTGAATAAATCTTCTGTAGCAATCCCAAGCCCATCTTGGATTATTACTTTTTTTGGCTATGACTTCTACTACTTCTTCGTTTAATCCTAAATTAAGAATAGTATCCATCATACCTGGCATTGAAGCTCTAGCACCAGATCGTACAGAAACTAATAATGGATTTTCTTTATCTCCAAATTTCTTTCCTGTAATTTCTTCCATTTTTTTGATATATTCATTTATTTGCTTTTGAATATCTTTATTGATTTCTCTTCCATCCTCATAATACTGAGTACATGCTTCTGTTGTAATTGTAAATCCTTGTGGAACTGGAAGACCAATATTTGTCATTTCTGCTAGGTTGGCTCCCTTTCCTCCAAGAAGTTCTCTCATATCAGCGTTTCCTTCACTGAATAAGTATACATATTTGTGCATTACGATTCCTCCTTAAAATATAACACTATTAGTATAACAAACCAAATTCATTCAGACAAGGATAAAAGGGTATTTTTTACAATTTATTTAATTGTCCTCACCTGTAAAACTAAATGCAACCTTAAAAATTGTAATAGTTGCATTTACCTTTTCAAGTGAGCTTTATTTAATTGTATATAATTAATAATAAATATCTTATTAATTCATTAATAAAAAAACAAACGTTATGTTTGATTTTTTATATTTCGTTTACTACTGAATTTTCTTGTCTTTTTGGTAGTTAATTTTTTATTTTTAATTATTTCCAGTTTTCATATATATCCGCACAATTTTCTATTGCATTAGGATATGCTTTTCTTTTTATTAGCACTAAAGGTCTTTGCAATCGATGAGTGCAGCTTAATGTACTTTCGTTAGGTTCATCATAACTAACGTTGTATCCTGGTATATATATACCTTTAACCCTTATTTCATTATAACTTCCTCGACATAGAGTCCTGCTATTTAATTCTTCCATAGAAACCCATTCTGGGTATTTAAGATAAGCTTTTTTGTAATTGTTTTTTGCTGAGTCGTTTGAAATGGCATCTATTGAATTAACATGAACTATATTTTCAGACTTAATTCCTATATATCCACATATTACGCCAGAATCTCCTAAATATACAGATCTATTTTTTTCTGTTATAGTACTATAACATTCAATTCCTTCTTTATGCCTTTCAGTATTTATATGCTTTCCCGTGTGCATTCTTCTAACAAAGAAAGTATAAGGATCACCATCATATGTTATCGTTGGTATTACTATTGTTTTTCCACCTAACCTATATTCAGTAGGTACTGCCTTTTTAGTTAATGGATTAGTTATTGATGATGCAATACTTTCTTTTGATTTCCTAATAATTTCATTTAAAATATTTAATTTTATTACTTCTAAATTTTCATTATTATATTTTGATGAGACTTCCTCAATCCTTCTATTAAATATTAAAACATCTATCATATCTTTTGTAAATTCAAGATCGTAAACGTTTATCTGACTATTCATAAGAACTTTTAAATATGGTTTTAAATCATTCATCTCATTTAAATCTTCAATAATCTTTTTTCTTAACTCCTGATATTGTCTAAGTTTTAAAACAATTCCTTTTGCTTTTTTCTCATCGTGAGTAGCAAAGTATATTTCTTTTTCTATTTCCTGATAATATTCATCATCCCACTTTTTAACATAATAATAGCCTTCAAATTTTTCATTAAATGGTTCGCTATTTAAAATAGTATCACTTATTGTATAGTCTTTAGGGCCACTAGAGAAAATATTATGAAATTCTTCTGATGTACAATATAATATAATATTTTCTCTTTCTTTTGAAAATTCTTGTAGTAAGTATTTTTTTTGTAAATTACCTAAAATGAACTTATTATTCTTACTTTTATTTTCTTTAATTATTTTTGTAATCAAATCTTTTCTACTAGCGAGATATTCATTTAAATCTTCTTCTTTTAGACTTTGTCTTAAAATATAAAAAGTGGATAAATACCTTTCGTCATTTAAGTAAAAGTCTAATATATCAAATAATAAAGATTTATCTTCTAAATTATGGGCGCAAGATAAAAAATAATACCATCGGTAGTCGGTTTCAAGTTTAGGATAATTATTATTCTTAAATATTAAAGACCAACGGCATTCTTTTATTGTCTCTTCTCCTATATCTATTAGAGTTTCTTTATTTAACATTAATTTTCTAATATCAACTTTGATATCTTTAACGGTTGAAAAAATTCGATTCAATTTATTTGTATTTCGTAACTTTGATACAAATTCATCACTCATATATAATTCATTTAGACTTAAAATATTTAGATTTAAAAGATTCTTATATATTTCTTCAAGATATGAACTATTTAAAATAGTTTTCATATTTTCAGAATTACTGAAGATAATTTCAAATTGCTCTTGTGAATAATCATTTTTGTTTTCTAACATTTTTGATAAATCATGAGCGGAAAAAATCCAATTAGGAATATCAACTTTATCTTTAAATAATTCATATGCTTCTTTTTTCATTCCTTTAAATAAATCTATATTATTTATATTTAAAAGTTTTTCAAAATTATTCTTTAAGTATTTTAATTGGTTATTTGAAGATAACTCTTTAAATATTCTATAGAAATAGTTATAATCTTTATTTTCTAGATTTTTATCTAGTAAATTAAAAATAGAGTCATCATCTTTAAAAGTTTTTGATAGTTTTGCTATTGTAGAATCATATTCTGAGGAAGTTGGGTAATTTTTTACCAATAACTTGGCAAACAAATTAGAATTTGTTAAGCTATCATGCGGAATATAATAAAATAAATTCCAATCAAATCTGTTATTATTATCTAATATATTTAAACTTTCGTCATCCCAAAAAAAGTTAATCAATTCGTTAGAATAACATAAATATAACTTTCTAAACATAAAATCGTCTGCTTTTTTTAACAGAGGTTTTTTAGCATGACTATTAAATATATAATCATGAAGCCAATTTAGTTGTTCTTTACAATTAATATTTTACGGAAGAATGGATCTGTTGATTTTTCTATTAAAGATTTTATTAGTATCGGTGAATAATACAAATTATCTATCCCCTCAAACTCTTTAATGATACTTTCAATTTTGTTATAATCTGCATGATCACCATATTTTATATAATAGTTATCAAATAAAGTGTCAAACTTAAATTCTTTATTTTTTTTGGCAAATGTCTTTAAATCGTTTAAAATAATCCCTAAAGACTCTTCATACCATTCATCAGAAATTTTTTTCATAAATATACATATATCATTTATATTGTTATCAAAATCTTCTTGCAAATATCTTAGATACTTTAATAGATTGCTTTTTAAGACTTCCTTTAATTGTGGATTATCCTTTTGAAATTTATCCCATCTTTGATGGTCATACAAACCTATGGGAGGCTCCATTTCTTGTACTATATTAACCACTAAAGCTTCTGTAAGATCATTGCTACTCAGGTTACTTAAGAAATCTTTATTATTAAATAATTTTATTTTATTGGGATAAAAATGGCCTCTACATACTATTGTTGATAATTTTCCTAATTCAACATATATTGGTATCGTTTGTTCGTTGAAATAAAAATCCCTAAGTTTATCACTAGGAGATCCAGCAATTTGTGCTAAAAAACAGCCATCATCATTTTTTATAATATATTCTCGTATCTTATTATCACACAATGAACTTATTGTTTCTTCTTCACCCAAATTATATTCATATTTATCTATAAATGCTTTAAATGAATCCATTTTCAACCCCTCCAAAATTTAGTCTATATTTTAACATATTGCTTCTATTTTTGCAACACAAAGATAGCAAAGATAGTGTAAAATCACTTGATGAAAAACATAAAAAAAGAAAGAGTGTTTCTCTTTTTTTGTTTAAAGTTTACTAGCAATAAAAATTAATACTATTGATATAATCATTGTGCCAATAATTATTCCTAATACTATTTTATCCTTTGCTTTTGATATATATGGTTCTTCTTTTACTTCAATTATTTGTACTTCCGGTACAGATTTAACTGTTTTCTTTTTTTTTAGTTCATTAGTTGCTTGAATTTTTTTTACTTTCTCTCCACAGTTTGTACAAAAATTAGCATTTTCTCTTAATTTAGTTCCACAATTTCTACAATACATTTTATCTCCTTAATATCTGTTTAGCTCCTCATCTATATTTCCAATATTATTAATTTTCCCTTTTCGGATTAATTTTTCTATTAATTCTTTATCTACTACATTGTACTTTAGCATAATGTTAATGGCCTCTTTGTTTATCTCTTCTGGGGTATTCGCCTTTGTTGCTGTTTTTATTGTTAAACTGTTAATTTCTTCTATTGCAGAAGTGAACGGAGATGTTATCTGTCTTAATATAGGCGTTTTATACATTATAGTATTGGCTATTTTACTTTCTTCTAATATTTGTTTATCTTTTAATGGAACAATTAATACTGTTAAAACAACAAATAAAATTATCCAGGCTTTTACAAAACCAACAATTGCTCCTAATAATTTTGATGGTAACCATAAAATAATTGTTAAATGAACAATTTTTTGAATTGTTTTTGATATACTCATTAAAATAGCATAAAATCCTAGTAAAATACTAAATACTAATAAGAATGCAATTGCTTGATATAAAAAGATATTAATAACAGTTAATCCTGATAAAGTACCTGAAAATTTTATAAATGGTAGTATCGTACAGAAAATATTTCCAATTATTCCTTTTAGATGATAAGAAATAATAAAAACAATAATAATTCCTATAAAACTAACTAGTTCTTTTATTCCCCCATTTTTCCAACCAACAATCATAAACATCAATAGTATTAGTATAATTCCAATGTCTAATATAGTCATCTTTTAGCCTCCTTATTTTATTTCATTATAAACTATTTATTAAAATTATGCTATAATAATTTTTAGGTGGTGGACTTTATGTTAGAAGAATATTTGCATGAAATTGGATATTCTGATGAGCAAATTCAATTTCTTCGAAATACTTATCCTTTGTCTTCTTATTCTGAATCCACTCTTCTTTATAACTTTCGCACTTTATATCGTTATTTTAAGAATAACAACATTGATAATTCTTCCTTTGTTTATATTACAATAACAAATCCTACTATTCTTTGCGAAAGTCTTGAAAATATAAAAAATATGGTTAGAAACTTTCAAACATTAGGAATTAATAAATTGGATTTTTTTTCTATTTTAAAGCAATATCCTCAAATTCTATGTCTTAACTTTTCTAGAATTAAACAATTATTTAATCAATTTTACAGGGTAGGATTTTCTGTAGAAAATGCTCGTCTTATTGTGGTTCAATATCCAGCTATCTTGAATTCTCAATATGATGATGTTAATAAAGCCATTCAGTTTTTCTTAAATTTTGGTTTTTCTACTCTTGAAACTATATCTATTTTTACTACTTTGCCAAAGTTATTTCAATATACTAGTTTTTCTTTTTCTAACATGATAAATACTATTAAAAAACTAGGTTTCTCAGACTATGATATTAGAAAGGTGGTTTCTTTAGTACCTAAAATCTTATTATACAAATTTGATGATGTCCTTAAATCGTTTCGTTGCCTGCAAGAGATTGGTTATAAGGATACTGATATTGTTTTTCTTATTCGAAATGTTCCTATTATTTTAAAAGAAAATTATTTGTTTTTAATAAATAAAAAAATTGAAACATTGCTTTCGCTTGGATTTTTAAAGCAAGATATTGTTCTTATGACTTTTAATAATCCTTATATATTTTTATATTCTATCGATTATCTTAAAGATAAATTCAATTCTATCCAAGCATTTGGGTATTCTACTGATAATGTTATTAAAATGATGCGAAACTGTCCTTTTTTATTTGGTTATCATATAAAGAATATAGAGAAAAAAATAGCTTTTTATAAAGATTGTCACCTTGATTTCTTAGTTATTAATGAAAGTAAAGTCTTTTTTTATAATTTAGATTTTATAAAAGCTAGGTATTGTTTCATTTCTAATGATAAGACAATTACTAAGGAAAATTATTCACTTTTATTTTTGAATGATAGAGATTTTTATGAGAAGTTTTCAATTACAAGAGAACAATTATTGGAGGGGAATTATTAATGGATTCTTTGATTCGTTTTGGATTTACAATTGAAGAAATACAAATCATGATGGATTCTAACGAAGATATTTCGCAAGTAAAAAGCCAAGAAATAGATGGATTAATAACTATTTTAAAAAATGTTGGTTGTTCTTCCGAACATATAAAAAATATTCTTCTGTGTAATCCTTTTTGCTTAACGAATGATTTAAATTGTACTAAAGATTTGATAAATACATTTTTTAAACTTGGCTTTTGCGCATTATATGTCTTATTCGACAGTAATCCTTATTTGTTAAATATGAACTGTCTGGAGTTAGAAAAATTATATAGTCAAAAATTAGAGGAAGGTTTAGAAAAAGAAGAGATTTTTGATCTTATTCAATATAATACGTTTTTTAGAGGTGATTGAAATGAATGTTGTAATTAAAGTAAATGATGAAATTAAAGAAAAAATGATTGAGTACTATAAAGATAAAAAAAGAGATAAAGCTATTCCTTATGTCGTCTTTCAAGCACAAGATGAAGATACTGTAATTACGATGTATGAATCTGGGAAAGTCATGTTTCAAGGAGTATCTGCTGATGTGGATGCTTCTATGTGGGGAGTAGCTTTAGAAAATACCAAAGAAAATAAAGAAAAAAAGAAACAGAAAAATCAAAAATATTATTTTTGTAATTCTGTTGGAAGTGATGAAGTTGGTACGGGAGACTATTTTGGACCCATAGTTGTTACAGCTTGTTATGTTTCAAAAGAAGATATTCCTTTTTTAGAAGAACTTGGTACAGGAGACTCTAAAAAAATTGATGATAGCAAAATCTTAAAAATAGCTCCTAAGATTGCGAAAAAAGTCAAATACCGAAGTATTATTTTATATAACCAGGAATATAATGAAAAGTATTCCCGTGATGTTAATATTAATAAAATTAAGGCAATTATGCATAATAGAGCTTTATATCAATTAATTCAAGAGGAAAAGCCTCAATATGATTATATTATTGTTGATGAATTTGCTCGCGAAGCACGATATTATGATTATTTAAATGATCAAAAAACAGTTCAACGAGGGATTACTTTTTTAACAAAAGCGGAGGATATTTCATTGGCTGTTGCTTGTGCATCTATTATTAGTCGATATTTATTTTTAAAGGAGTTTGATAAGCTTTCTGATAGCCTCCATATTCCTTTACCTAAAGGGGCTGGAAAAGAAGTAGATACGATTGGGGAAGAAATTGTAGAAAAATATGGTAAAGATAAATTGAAAGAAATTGCTAAAGTTAATTTTAAAAATACAGAGCGTATTTTGCATACTATGATCTATTAATCCTATATTTGATAATCTTATACTTAGTGAAGAGAGTATCAGTGGTTCTTAAATCTTAATCTAATTAAAAAAAGAGTTTTTATAAACTCTTTTTGGCTTCTTATCCACAATTTGGGCAATTCTCGCTACCCTCTGGGATTTGGGTACCGCAGTTTGGACAAAAATTATCTTTTTTTTCTGGGACTTTTTCTTCTTCAGATGACAAACCATTTGTTTTTTCGTAGTTGTCTTTAATGTCACTTAGAAATTTATAAGTTGCAGTTGATTGGTAAGGGATAATCCATATTTCTAATAATCCTAAAGTAAGGATTGCTAAAAGATGCCATCCAATATAGCTTAGACCTAATATGAAGTAGTCCATTTTATGACCATTCATTATTTCTTCACTCTTCTTTAATACTTCCATATATCCTAAGTCTTTATATTTGTCATCTGCTAGTAATAATGGAATCATTGAATATGCAATTGCTTTAATAATTCCTGGAACAATTAATAGTAAGGCCCATAAAATTGTAAAGATTATTGATAATAATCCAACTACAAATATACGAACATAGTCGCTTATAAAGCGAAATAAATCTTTAAATTCATGTTCCTTGCCTTTAACAAATTGAACCATGAAGTATGCCAAACCAACTTGTACGAAATAGAAGAAAACAGATAAATTTACTCCTCCCGTTACTTTAAGTTCGCCTTCTGTATATACAGCTTTTTGGCCAATTGTTAAGTTTGTTAGTATTCCTGCTACTATAAGCGGAATAAGGATTTCCCAGATATGTCCCTTAATCTTTTCTTTTGCCCATTGTTTTAATTCTGCTCTACTCACTCTCTCACTCCTTTACTATATTTTATCTTGAACATAGGAAAAACTCAATAGGAAAAAGATTAACTTTTAATTTTTTGACTATATTATGTAAAAAGGTGGCAATCTTGATGCAGATTTGCTTAAAAGGCACTAAAAAAGAACCTGAGATTATTTATCTGGTTCTTTTTGAATTTAATCTAGCCATTTTTTTCTGTAAATCTATTAAATTTCTTGATTTCCTCTGTTTCCAATGGGGTTTGTGATAGCTTTTCTATCAATACCTTTTGTTCTCGTGATAGGCTTTTTGGAGTGTATACTTTAAAAATTAGATACATATCACCTTTATGTCTTCTATATTTGTTGTCTACTCCTTTGCCTTTAATTCTTTGTTTATCCCCACTATTTGTTCCGGGGCTTATATTTATTTTTACATTTCCATAAATTGTTGGAATTTCTTTTTTGCATCCTAAAATAGATTCAGTTATTGTTAATGGTACTTCTAGATAAATGTCATCGTTTTCTCTGATAAAGTAATCATGTTCACTGACTATGAACTCTATATATAGGTCTCCACTTTCTCCACCGTTTGTTCCTGGATTCCCTTTGCCGCTTATTCTTTGGCGATCACCAGTATTAATTCCTTCTGGTATATTAATTGTGATTTTCTTTTTAACTTTAACTTTTCCTTTGCCACTGCATTCGCTACATTTTCTCTTGTATGTTTTACCTAGCCCATTACATTTTGGACAAGTTGAGCGAGACATAAAGGCCCCTAAAATTGTTTGCTGCTGAGTAGTAACACTTCCTGTTCCATGACAGGTAGCGCAATCTTCTCTGTCAAAGCCTCCGTGACCATGACATTCGTCACAGTCCTCGATAACATCTAAATTAAATTTTTTTTCGCAACCATAAATTGCTTCTTCAAAATCCAAGTTCATTCTCATTAGAACGTCGCTGCCACGAGTTGCTCTTTTGGAACTTGTTTTTCCTCCAAAGCCAGAGAATCCTCCAAATCCTCCACCAGAGCCACCAAAAATGGAATCAAAGATATCTCCAAAATCAAAGTCTGAGGCATCAAAGTTTGTGTAACTACCACCATATCCATAAGGGTTTGCTCCTCTACCAGACATTCCTTCATGTCCAAATTGATCATACATTCTTCTTTTATTTTCATCAGATAATACTGCATATGCTTCTTGAGCTTCTTTAAATTTTTCTTCAGCATGTGGATCATCTTTATTTAAATCTGGATGAAGCTGCTTGGCTTTTTTTCGATATGCACTTTTTATTTCAGCATCTGATGCAGACTTTGAAACCCCCAACACCTCATAATAATCTCTTTTTGTTGCCATTTTTTCACCTCTATTCTTCTGAAATCTCGATAAATTTGTTTATCATAGAATCGAAGTATTCAATTGCATCTTGATAAACATTTTTTTCTTTTAAATCAATTCCTAAAATTTCATATATCTCTGTAGGCCATTTATCGCTACCTACTTTTAGAAACTGGAGATATTTATTTAACATTTCACTGTCATTTGCTAATATTTTTTTAGCTACAGAGCAAGCAACGGAAATTGATATGGCATAACTATAAAGATAGAAATGCATATAATAATGATTTCGAGTTATCCATGAATTTTTAATTTTTTGGTCATATTCAACTGATTTTCCATAATACTTTGATAATGAATTATAACTTAGGTCATCTAAGTATTCTTTGGTTAAAGGTAGCCCTTCATGAACATGCTGATACATTTCTTCTTCCATTTTACCTTCTCGTACAGCTCCAAATAAATTACTTACAATTACATTTAGTATATTAGCAATTCCTGCCATTTTTTCCTCTTTAGTCTTACCATGTTCTGCTAAATAGCTAGATAATAAGCATTCATTGGTAAGTGATGCTACTTCACAAACAATGCTTGATTGATTTCGGTATTGACGCGGATTATTTTCTGTGATGAACTGATGGTGGACATTATGACCACCTTCGTGTGCAATTGTGGACACTGATGATAAATCCCCATTATAATTCATTAATATTCGTGAAGGCTTATCTATTGTAGAAAAGCTATATCCCCCATTACGCTTTCCTTTATATTGGCAATAGTCAATATAGTGACAATCAATTATCTTTTTAAACTTTTTATAATATGTTTCCCCTAGTGGTTTTATAGCATTTAATACTAATTCTTGTCCTTCTTCTATGGTATATTCTTTGTCATAAGGAGCTAATTCTAAAGTTAAGTCATATGAGGTTAATTTTTTTAAATTTAGTGTCTTCTTTTTTAAATCATAATACTTTTGTAAAGATTTTAAGTTATTTTCTACAGTATTTACTAGTGTTTTAAAAATATCTTCTGTTAGATTAGTGGAAAATAATTTAGCCTCCCATGACGATGAAAAATGTCTTATTTGGGCAATTGTGTCATTCATTGAAATATAACTAGATAGGCATAGAGCGTTGCTTGGAGCATAAGAAGATAATACTTTGTTAAACTTATCACGCACTTCTTTTCTAATCTTATCGCTTTTGTTTTTCATTAAATGATTATAATTATTTGGAGCAATTGCTATTTTCTCTTTGTTTATTGTTACTGTCCCATAATCATGTAATTGATTTGTTAATAAAGAAGACAGGTCATTAAAATGATTCATAGAATTTGTTAGTTTTGAAATGATTATTTCTTCTGACTCTGTTAATATATGCGCTTTTTCGCGGTATATTCTATCCAAATAACTACGATATTCGTTTAATTTTTCTTCTTTTATGAATAAACTTTCATATTCTTGATCTGATAAATTTAGAAGTTCTGGAGCAAAAAAATTGATATGATTCTCCAGCTCTAGATTTAATTGCTCTGTAGTATTTTTTCTTTCTATAGATTCTTTTTGCCCCAACTCTTGATCATTAATTAGATACGAATATACATATAAGTTTTGCCATAATGCTATACATTCTGTTTGTTTTTCTAAAAATTCATATAATTGCTTGGGGTGTTTCGTACATCCTTTATATTTTGCTAGCTCAACAATTGATTTTTGGCATTTTTTTATTGCTTTGTTAAAATCTGCTTCACTTTTATAGAAATCTGCTAAATTCCATTTGTATTTGTCGGGAACATCTTTTCTATTATTATATTTTTGCATGATACTCCTTTCTCTATACAGAGATTAGAAGTTCTATAAAATAGAACTTCTAATTTTGTATTATTCTTCTTCAATATCTGCTTCTTCTACGTCAGTTTCTTTTTTCTTTTTCTCTTTTTTGTCTTCTTCTTCAGTGTCTTTTGATTCTTCACCTTGACGTTCTTTGGCAGCTTGTTCATATACTTTTGTTGCTAAGGCCATAGCTTTTTCCTGAAGTTTTTCTTTTTCTTCTTTGATTTCGTCGATATCTCCTTTTTCAAGCGCTTTCTTTAAATCCTTGATTAAATCTTCTGCTTCTTCTACTTCTTTCTTATCTGCTTTATCACCTAAATCTTTGATTGCTTTTTCTGTTTGGAATACCATTTGTTCTGCTTCATTTTTAATTTCTGCTTCTTCTTTTCTCTTTTCATCAGCTTCTTTATTTTCTTCGGCTTCTTTACGCATTCTTTCTATTTCTTCATCACTTAAGTTTGTTGTTGAAGTAATTGTTATAGATTGTTCTTTATTTGTTCCTAAGTCTTTTGCTGTGACGTTTACAATTCCGTTAGCGTCGATATCAAATTTTACTTCAATTTGTGGAACTCCACGTGGTGCTGGTGGAATGTTTGTTAATTGGAAGTTACCAAGTGTTTTGTTATCAGCAGCCATTGGACGATCACCTTGAAGAATATGAATATCTACTCCTGGTTGATTATCAGCAGCTGTTGAGAATATTTCAGAATGTGAAGTTGGGATTGTTGTATTTCTTGGTATTAATGTAGTCATTACTCCACCTAATGTTTCTACACCTAATGATAATGGGGTAACATCTAATAATACAATATCGTTAACGTCTCCAGTTAATACTCCTCCTTGAATAGCTGCTCCCATGGCTACAGCTTCATCTGGATTTACTTCACGGGATGGTTCTTTTCCTAATTCTTTTGTTATTAAATCATATACCATAGGTACACGAGTTGAACCTCCAACTAGAATTACTTTATCGATATCCTTCTTAGATATCTTAGCATCTTTTATTGCTTTTCTTACTGGCTCAATTGTAGACTCTACTAAGTCAGAAATTAAATCTTCAAATTTGGCACGAGTTAGTGTCATATCTAAGTGAACTGGTTCTCCATCTTCCCCTTTTGCAATAAATGGTGCAGAAATTTGAGTAGATACCATTCCTGATAAATCTTTCTTTGCTTTCTCAGCTACTTCTTTTAGACGTTGCATTGCCATGCTGTCATCTCTTAAATCAATTTTATTTTCTTTTTTGAATTCTTTTACTAAATAGTCAATGATTCTTTCATCGAAGTCGTCTCCACCTAAATGATTGTTTCCGGCAGTTGATTTAACTTCAAATACTCCATCTCCTAATTCTAGTATTGATACATCAAAAGTACCTCCACCTAAGTCGTATACTAAGATTGTTTGTCCTTCATCTTTTTCAAGTCCATAAGATAAGGCAGCAGCAGTTGGCTCATTGATAATTCTTTCTACTTCTAATCCGGCAATTTTACCTGCATTTTTTGTTGCTTGTCTTTGTGAGTCGTTGAAATATGCTGGTACTGTAATAACTGCTTTTTCTACTTTTTCTCCTAAATATGCCTCCGCATAATCTTTAATATAAGATAAAATCATAGCTGAAATTTCTTCTGGTGTGTATTTTTTTCCTTCTAATTCTACTTTTTCTTTTGTTCCCATTTTTCTTTTGATAGAAATAACGGTATTTGGATTAGTTAGCGCTTGTCTTTTCGCAGCATCTCCAACAATCTTTTCTCCTTTTTTGAAAGCAACAACAGATGGTGTTGTTCTTCCTCCTTCTGGGTTTGGTATTATTTTAGGTGCTCCTGCCTCTAAAACAGCAGCACATGAATTGGTTGTTCCTAAATCGATTCCTATTATTTTACTCATATATATTTCTCTCCTTTTTTTATTATTTTTGATTTATTTTAACACTTGCTGGCCGAATAACTCGATCCTTTAATTTATATCCTTTTAATAATACTTCTAAGACAACTTCGTCTTCTTTGTCTTCTACACATTCTGTTAGAAGAGCTTGTTCTTCTTGTGGATTAAATATTTCGCCAACACGATTTATTTCTGTAACTCCGTAGCTTGTTAAAATGCTCATAAGATTTTCATAGATAAGACGAATCCCATCCTGATATTTTTTGATTTTTTCAGAGCTATCATCACCTTCAGAGTTATCACTATTTTTTAGTGCTCTTTCTAAATTGTCAACAACATTCAACAAGTCTTTAATAATATCTTGATTCGCATACTTTAATGCATTTGCTGTTTCTTCATCTTTTCTTTTTCGATAATTTATTGAATCAGCCTGAATCAATTTAACCTTTTCTTCCAGGGTTTTATTTTCTTTTGTTAAGTTTTGTATTTCTTCTTCTAACTTTAACATCTCGTTATTTATTTTTGTGTCTTGTTCTAATTCTTTCGTTTCTTCTAGCAATTCTGGTTCTTCTGTTTTTGTTTCTTTTTTCTCTTTTTTACTCATAAAAGCCTACCTTTCTATATTTTTTTTCATATAATCTAATAAGCCAACAACACGGTCATACTCCATTCGTTTTGGTCCAATGATGGCAATGGTACCTTCTTCATTTCCTTTTTTAAACTTTGTTTGAATAACCGTTACATCGCTATCAATATTGTTTTCGTTTCCAATATAGACTTTTATATTGTTGTCGTCATCTTCTTCGATATTACTCAAAATTTCTTTTTCGTCTAATTTATTAAAGACATTCTTTATTTTTTCAATGTTTGTTGAGAATTCTGGCTGTTCTAACATTTTATTTCTTCCCATGACGTTGATTTCTTGATTGGTGAAATCAGTAAATACATGGTAGAAAACATTATATAATTGTTCATGTTGTTTTACATAATTCCCTATGATTGGTTTGATTTCAAACTCTAGTTTTTTTCCTACTTCATCAATTGGGGTACCGGTGATTAAATTATTAATGAGGCTGACAGTCTTTTCGACTTCTTCTAAAGAAACATCCTTTAACTTAATTGTTTTGTGTTCTACATGTCCTTTATCTGTTACTATAATTACAGTTAAATTTTCATCATCAATCGGAATTACTTCTA
Organism: uncultured Erysipelotrichaceae bacterium; assembly: GCA_902783315.1. GTDB lineage: Bacteria > Bacillota_I > Bacilli_A > RF39 > UBA660 > UBA3789. The sequence goes on from CACZQK010000030.1 coordinate 16,718, forward strand.
CTTTTTTTAGAAGATTCTCATGAGATTTTGAACCTAGCACTACGGTTGTGTAGTTCATCATATCCGATATTACCTGCAAACTCTTTGTTATAACATCAGATAGAGCTAGTTGTTGGTTGCGAAAAACCATTTGTAATTTTAACATGTCCTCACCATTCATCTTTTTTAATTCCATTAGGTTATCAACATAATAGCGATATCCTGCTTCTGATGGAACTCTTCCTGATGAAGTGTGCGTTTTTTCTAGCAATCCCTGTTTTTCAAGTTCTCCCATTTCATTTCGTACAGTAGCACTTGAGCAATTGATGGTTTTTGAAATTACTTTTGAGCCTACTGGAACAGGGTTTTTTATGTATTTTTCAACAATTAGTTTCAAGATTTTGTTCTGTCTTTCACTCAACATAACAATTAACCTCCTAGCACTTTTTTATCGAGTGCTAAGTATAGTCTACTCTTCTTTTTAGCACTTGTCAAGGAAAAGTGCTAAAAAAATAAAAAGTAGTATCTCTTACTACTCATTACTATATTCTAACGAAATTAATTTGAATCTTTGGGTATCTGTATTGTTTTTTCCTATGATAAAAGAATTTTGATAATTTTCTGCAATATTTTGATTTATAGGGAATGGAAGCGGTAGTATGTTGCCGGATGGAATATCTTCGTCCGCTGGCTCTACTACTGTTGATATAGTGTATGTTCCATTTCCTAGAGATTTTATTTTCCATATTTGGGGCTCATTTCTAGCATAATTATTAAATGCTTGGCTAGCAGCTATTTCATTTGTTACTCTATTTTGATCAGCGGCTATATTTAACGATTTATACTGACCTAGTTCTACAATTTTATATTCTGTTTCTGCAACAAACGTCCCATCAGCTTTTTTCTTTGGATTTGTTCGAGCAGGAATTTCCTCAATCGACCATTTTTGTGATTTAGTGCCTTCTAACACTTCAGCTTTTATTGGAGTGCTTTCTGATTCTGGATTTGATTGAGCTGTCATAATTTTATTTTCATATAGAACTGGGAATACATAATAAGTTCCCTTTTTAGGAATGGTAGTTGTAAAATCTGGTTGATAGGCAGAAATATGAATGCCGGATACTGTTTCTGTTTCCGAATATTCCGTTTCTGAACTTTTTCCTTTTATATACTTCCATTCTCCTTCAGCACAGGTGGATTTTTTACAGATTGCAATTGTATGATTTTTTAAGTCAATACCATCTGTATGCCATGTTGCAATTTCACTTAAACTTGTTGTACTACCTAAATCAACTTGTTTACAGACTCCGACATCTACTAATGTTTTATTAATTGCTATGTCTTCTCCGTCTTTAATAGCTGATATTTTGGTGGCTTGGCCTGAGTCGTTACAATCACGTATTATTCTAACATTTATAAACTTTTCGTTTTGCTTCAATACATTTGAGGATTCTTCTGTGGCTATTATTCTTTCAATTTTAGCTCTTCCATCTCCTTTGTTTACTCCAGCTATCATTCTACTATCTATAAAATAATAGTCTCTTTCTTCTTCGGTAATTTGATTTTTATAGTGTACTTTGGAATTTTTAGAAACTTTAGTGCCTGTTTCATTTGAAAAATAAGCATAATTTCCAGCATACCCTGCTATGAAAGAAACTCCTCCAACGCTAGGAGAGGAAGATGGAACATAGCCATCTCCTCCCCCGTTGTTGTTGGTTGCAACTAGATTTGTTACTACTTGTTCTGGTGGTAATTGGTCTACAGCTAGCAATTTGTCAGTTTCATAGGTTGGCAAATAACCTACTAGACTTCCATTAGTACCGTTATTAAATAAGGAATAGTCACTTCCATCACCGGCTGATTTTAAGGATCCCCCTTGAGCAGTCATTCCTGTAGTGTATCCTTTTAAAGTGCCACCAGGAGCAGAAGTGCTTCCTCCTCCTGCTGCCACCATGATTCTAGTTAATAAAGAGGTGCTATCATTATAGTTTCCACTTTGAATTCTTACATCAGTTTCTCTCCCTGAGCTTGTTCCTTCTTGGTGCTTTCCTACATAAAAATAAAGTGTATCTCCTTCATTTAATTTTATAATTCCTGAAGTGTAGGCTCCATATCCTCCTGCTGCTCCTCCACCTTGGGTTCCCCACAATTCAATACGGTACCATCCCGTTTCTCCGTCTGGAACAGTATATTCTTGAGGAGTTGGATAATAATTATTGTTTTCTCCTGTTCCCTTGTCGACAAATGAGCTTTCTGCTTTACTAAAATTATTTAGTTCTCTTTCTATTTCTTTAGCAAACTTTTTATTGTTTGTGTTAGTTGTAGACATTATTGCCATTAAGATTGCTACTATCATAATTGCCATGATAGATATACCATAAACAATTGTTGTTATTGCAAACCCCTTATTATCCAATTTTTTCATCGAATCACCATCTATTCTATGAGTAGTTTATCATATTTTTTTCAGGATTACTATATGTTTATCGCCGTACTTTTTTTCTTTTACAGAAACAAAGTTTTTAGAGTAAACGATTTTTTTCAAATCATCACTTTCACAAACGATTATTCCAGCTGGTGCTAATAATTCATATTGGTCAATTGTTTTTAAACTTTCTTCTATATAGTTTGTTTGATATGGAGGATCTAGAAAGATAATATCTACTTTTTGACTTTTCTTTTTTAATTCATCCAAAGCTTTTTGGTAATCCATATTCCATATAGTTACTTCTGTTATTGCTATTTTCTCTATATTTTTTCTAATAACGTTTGCGGCTTTTGCATTTGAATCTACCAAATAAGCATAGCCAGCCCCTTCACTCAGCGCCTCTATTCCTAAATTTCCACTTCCTGAAAATAAATCCAAAATAATACTTTTTGGAATATAGTCTTGAATCATTGCAAAAAGACTTTCTTTTACACGATCCATGGTTGGTCTAGTTCCTTTCAAATCAAAGCCTTCTAGTTTTCTACCTTTGTATTTTCCACTAATTATTTTCATGAACAGTTTCCACCTTTATTATGAATTTCTTTCAGTTTCTGATTAATTTCCATTATTAATAAATTACATTCCGTCTCCTTTTTTTTATAATCTCGAAAACTTCTATTCTGACTTATTTTTTCTAGATATTCTTTCTTGTTTGTATCTTTATATTTTTTTATTGTTTCTAATAATTCTTTTTCTTGTAGGACTTTTTTTTGTGCTTTCTTTAAATTTAAAATTCTTTCATCACAATCTAAAGACTTTTTTAATTGTTCTAATTTTTCTAATAATTCATTCATAGTCTTATTCTATCATAAAAATTATTCCATGACACTTAGAAATGTATTTATTAAGTCTAAATTGTTTTTTAATTGTTCAATTCTATCAAGAGTTCTCTCTTTATGAGCTATTTTAGATAATCTTTCTATTTCCTTTAAATATTTATCATCTCGGTACAAATATCGATAATGTTGGGAATTATCTCTTAGATAATTATATAGATGAGGAGTTGTTTTTATTTTTTCTATTGTTTCTTTTTTCACTAATCATCAAACCTTTTATATATTGAATTTGCATCATACCTATTGTTCTTGCTACCAATTCCTATATCTTGAAGAAGTCCAATCGTTTTTTGAATATTAGTAATTCCTTTTTGAACGGAGTCCATATCTAAATTTTTAAACGTGTTTACAAAATCCTTGATAGTAGTCGTTGAATTTGTAATATTATCGGATATAGAATTTGTTGTAAAATAATTCTTCCAAATATTATTGTTTTCTCCATAAATTTCATAGATTTCATATAATTGTTGCCAGGAAGCATTTCCTTTTAAAACGGTAGTTGCAAGTTCTGGATGAAGTCTTGCAAATGATTTAAATGATTCTTTTGACATAATTATCACCGATATATTATATGCATTTAAGCCAAAAAAAGACTGCTAAATGATAGCTGGAATTTGTTGTAAAAAAAGGACAATTAATTAACAATATCCCTTTAATTATCCCTTTTTTACATTTTTTGTAAATCCGTATTGTAGGTTTGAATTTTTATATAGTAAGCCCTAAGACCTCCAGCAACTATTTCTCCTCTAAAAACCACTTGGGAATCTTTTTGTATTGGCCAGTCACCTATCAAGTCTTTTTTTAAAAACATATATACTTTATTGTCACTTGTTGTAATTTTTCCTGTTTGAAGGCATTCATTATATGCTGATATCGTTCCAATTTTCTTTAAATTACATTCCATAACTATTTGCACCTTCTTTTTGTATTTTATTTTCACTTATCATATTTTGGACCATTAGTAAATTATCAGATAGTTCGTTTCGAGCTCTTGAGTCAAAATCTACAATATCATACTTTATTTCTAGATTGTCATTAACATAAATAAACCAGTCATCAGTTGCTAAACCATATAAAAATTTTCCATCTATATTATAAAATGGTAATTCTGTATATGATGTTCCATTTGAAATAGCTTTTATTGAACAAATTCTATTTATTTTTGAAATCATTTTTATTTCATCTGTTATTTCTTGAACGCTACTTCTCAGAGGTAAATAAATTGGCACTTTGTTTTTAGCTAAATTAACTGGCGTAAATCCCTCTTTAGCTGTAGTGGCTAGTATAATAGGATTATTATCGACATCTGTATAAAATGCTCCTAATCCTGCTGTTACTTTTTTTATATTGATGGTAGTCGGCTTGAGGTCTGGTTCTGCTTCCATAGCATACTTATCAGAAATAACAACATTCTCTATTGGGCAAGAACTATCTTTACTTTGTTCTATTAATTCTTTGGCTACTTTTTTACAGGCATCAACTACATCCAGGCTAGAAAAGTCTTTTGAACAACTAAATCGCAATTCGTTTAGAAAAACTGTATTTCCATTTCTAAAACCACTTACTCTAGATACATATTCATGATTTTCTGGATTCTCAAATCTTATATGAAAACCATTCTTGTTTTTTAGTATAAAATTGAAAAGGGATTCTCCAACTCCTCCAATTCTCATGCAAGAATCATTTCTCTCCCCGTGGGTTAAGTTACATGAGGATGTAAAATTTCCACATATTGCAGTTAGTTTTTTGCCTGAATTTAATTCAATTTGCTTTTCAAAAGGTGGTACTGTTAATTCTTTTCTTTGGAAGAGTTCAATCGTTAGAACTACTGCCTCTTTTAGTCTTTCGTTGTTAGCTAATTTATATACTGCTTGATTTGGTTTGGGGTTTGATTTTATTAATCTAGCATCTTCTGGGGTAAGTAATTGATTAAACACTGAGGATGCTGCTCCAAATTTTTCGGCATTTACTAGTAAATTTGCTGTTGTAAATTGGACACTTATATCCATTTCTTTATTTGCAGAGAGACATCTTGTTTTTGTTTCATCTAAAATAGTTGCAAAATAACTTATAAAACCCGCTATATTACTTGCATCAATGGATAAATCAATATTTAATTTTTTTAATAATTTATCAAGTGATTGAGGTAATAAATGAATTTTCTTTGTTCTCATTATTTTTATCAATGTTTGATAGACTTCTTCGTCTTGGAGAACTGTTTTTCTTAAGACATCTAAATTTAAATTAGCAAGTATCTCATATGGTTCCAATTCTGTTCTATCAACAATATACTTTTTTCTAGATGCTAAATCATTGTTTATTTCTTGCAATAGTGGGGATAATACTTGTCCAGACTGATTAACTATAGGATGGTTAGCAGTTAATGTTTTTAAGACCTTTTGTCCTGGATGAGTAGATGAAAAAATTAATGTTTTAGCCTCACTATATAAACCATCATCAAAGTTTAATTTTTCTTTTAAGGTATCATGTATTATTTTTCTAATAGAAATATCTTTTCCATTAATCCTAAAAAAGTATTGATCAGGGGATTGTAGATATTGGTACGTAATCAAATCATCAAGTCCTTGCCCTTGTGGATTTGTGACAGTTTTGCCAGTGATTATAGACCTTCCTTTCTTGCATATAATAGGGATGAGTTTTTTAAATTTGTCTTTAGCTAATTGGTTGGACGCTTGTTTATAATTATCTTCCAAATCGAGAAAATAATCTAGATCGGGCATCTGTAATTTTAAATAACTATATAAATCTGTTTGAGAGTTTTTTAAATTTATTTTTTGTAATGATTGAGAACTTAATTTTCCTTCTAACATCGGAATAGCTCCTGCTTTATATAAATCAGATGTTAGCTGTTCGAATTTGTAATTTAAGCTCTTTTTATAGTTTTGAATTGCTAGCATTATATGATCAACTGTTTTATCGTTTATACTCCTTACTACTGTTATGATATCATTTTCATCTTTTCCTTCTTTTTTTAATTCTTTTATTACTAAATCTATAATAGGAATTCTTTGACTGTCATATTCAACACAATAATTAGGATCAAATATTGCTTTTTTTTCAAGAAAATTTTTTATAACTTTTGGGTCAAAAAAATATGGCAATTCCAATTCTTCATCTAAACTTAGTTGTGCAATTTGTTGGTTTCTTTTTTGTTCGTAGTAATAATTTATTATCGTTTTTAAAAAAACCAGATATTCTACTTGGTACCATGATGCTGCAATACCTTCAAAAATAGTTTTCATTAGCATATAAGGACGCTTAAATTCTTCTTCTATATCGTATTTTTTCTCAAGTTGCTCATAAAAAGCGTCATCTAAATATGGAGTTAAAATACTTATTGCATTATCTAACAATTCTTGATTATTGTCCTTTATTGCTTGAATGATATTTTCATACAAATTAGGATGTTCATTATATTTACTGTCAAAATAATGGTTATTGCGATATTTAGTTCTTTCTATATCTATATACTTACTAACCAAGTTATGTAGGTTGTCTTTATGTTGTTGCCTATTATTTCCACTAATTATTTGATTTACTGTATAATCAAAATATTCATCTAAACTTAGCTCAGAAATATTATATCTATTACATATTTTTTCAAATGTCTTATCATCAATTGTACTTAACAATAGCACTTTGCATTCGTTAATTTTTTCTTGATTATTATCTTGAATAGCATGCATTAGTGTAGCAAACATGCTATATTCTATTGGTTTGTTTTTGGCAAATGAATATTGAACAAGAGACTCATATGACGCTCTTATATCATCCAAAGTATATTCTGTATTTGGAAATAAATTAAGTATTTTTTGAATTTCTTCTATTGGGAGATTTAATATTTTCATTATATTTTCATTATCAATAAATCGAATTATATTGGGTCCAAAGTGATTTTCAATTAGTTCTAGCTTTTCTTGATTATAATTGTATTTTCTGCAAAAATATGCCTTTAATTTATGAAAAAGTTTGTGACTATATAATCCTGTCAATTGTTCATTATGGTTTAAGTGATTCAACATAACTGCAATCATATCATCAGAAAAGGTTAAATATATATCCAAAAATTCATCGTTTTCTATTACCAATCCTACTTTTTTGGATAAAAGAGTCTTGCAAAAAATGGGATTTCTTTTCATCTCCTCAATAATAGCTTGACGGCATCTTTCGTTTGTTAGTATTTTATTGATATTTGGGATGAGTTTGGTGGCATATCCATTTTCTATGAGTTTTATAGAAACTTCAATATCTTCCTCTTTAGGGTCACTAGAAATATATACATTATCAATTACAACATTTTTAGTAATTAGTTTTATTATTATGTCACTAGTTCCTTCCTGTACTGGAATTGTTAGTATGTTAATTCTTGATATTTCTACATTATCTATTATTGTTGTTAATAATTCTGGAGGTAGTTGTCCCAAATAATCTCCTAAATTTTCAAGATATGTTGTTGACTTTTTGGCTAATATAGAATTCTTTATTCTTTCTAAATTACTCAGAATAAAGTCCATGCTAAAGTATTCGAATATAATATCCAAATAATCGTTTTCTATTAAACCGTTCACTATTTCTTCATCTCTATCAAAAACTTTTAAAGCTCTTCCATTATTGGTAATACTTCTTAAATATACTCGTGATGTTTGTTTTGATTTTATTATTTCTAACAATTTTTGCTTAATTTCGTCTTTTGAAATACTATTACTATCTAGTAATACTTTTGTAGCTATAACATATCCTTTATTATATATTTTTTTGACAAATTCATTATAAAGATCTTGTTCATTAAGATAATAATATAATGAATGAATTCCTTTCCAATCTATCTTTCGGCTTAAAGTAGATAAGTCGGGAGCATTATTTAGTTCTTCAACGACTTTCCTTAGTGCTATCATTTGATTTTTACTAGGTTCAGAATATTCGCCTTTTCTGTAATTAAAATATCTCATTAGGTCCTCGATTGAAATATCTTGAAGTAGACCTTTTTTTATCTTATAATCTATAATAAACAGAAAGTTTTTATTTTTATTGGGATATTCATTTATAAACTTATTATAAGTTTCATCACTTATTGTTGATGAAGGTATTTTATTTATTTCATCAAATCTATGATATATTTTATTGTTTAGTAAAAATATTATCTTTTCATCATCTATATCTATATTGTCTCCAATTTTAAATGAATCTCCTTTTAAAAGTTCTATCATTAATTGGCGACTTCTTTCCGTTATACGACTGTTGTCACCACCTTCAAATGGCATATCCTGATCTACTACTAAATTTAGAGAAATATTGCAAGCTTCTGCAAGGGTAAAAAAATCTTCTTTTATATCTTCTGGTATATTTATATGAGAATCATTTTGCATTAATTGCCATGCTTTATAATATGAGTTTTGTCTTACTATTTCATGAATTAATAAATGCAATAATTCTGGTGCGCTGACTATAAAATCAATTTCTTCTTCTGTTAGGCTGTTGATATGTTCTATAATTTTATTTTTAATTTTTTCTATATATTCAGTATGCATCGCTGACATCCCCCTTATAGTATTCTATTTCATTATAATTAATTTTAACATAAGATTGAGAATACTGCTACTATTACATACAAATGTTTTTTAATAAATGTTGATAAAATTGTTATGTAGTAAAAAGATTGCAATATCTTAATCAATAGAAAATTGGAATTTACCAAAAAATAGATAGAAACATTATAATTAAGTTCTATCTATTTTTCATTAATAATTATTTTTACTCTTATATTGAAAGTTCATCATATAATATACTGTTATTTATAATTAAATAACTTTTTTAGTTTAACTTAGAAAATCATCTATTGTCATTAGTTGATCATCTATTTCTTGAAGAGATATTTTTTCTCTTTTAGGAAGCGGTTTTATTTCCTCTTTATTAATAGCTTGATTTTCCATATTCTC
>CACZQK010000031.1 GCA_902783315.1 uncultured Erysipelotrichaceae bacterium
GGAATAAAATTATGAAAGGACAAAATTAATATGATTAAATTATTTTATTCAGGAACATACAAAGTTAGACATGAAATGATTAATGAAGAAAATGTATTAGAAATGTTAAAAGATGATATACGAAGTAAAATTGTTGGTAATGTTAAAGACACAGTTTATGCTTCAGATGGAGTAACTCTTAAGAATAATAAAAATGTTATGTATATTGGTGGCTTTTATTATGAAAAGCAAAATAAAAACAAATCTGTTTGTGAAAATGTAGTTACTGAAGAATTAAAACAAATAGATAGATGTGATTTAGTAGTCGCTAATTTAACAAAGTATTCTGCAATAGCATCCATAACTGAAATAGTTTACGCAGCATTTAAACAGAAAAAAATTGTAATATTTTGCGATCCTAATGTAACAAGTTATGAAATAGAAGGAGAATATTGGTTTCCAATATTAACTAGTAAACAATTAAATAAAAACATAGAAGTAAAATTTGTTAATAATGAAGAAGAAATAATAAATTATGTCAATAAATTAAAGGAGGAATAATTATGGTAGATGTAGTTTTAGGAGCTTTTTATGGAGATGAGGGAAAAGGAAAAATAATTGATTGTTTAGCAAGTAATAGTGATTATGTAGTAAGATTTTCTGGAGGTAACAATGCAGGACACACGATTGAAGCGGATGGCCATAAATTTGCTTTTCATTTAATTCCAAGTGGAATCTTGTATAAAAAAGCAAAAGCAATATTAGGAAATGGGGTAGTTATTGATCCTAAAGTATTAATTGAAGAAATAGAAAATTTAAAAAGTAGTGGTTATCCAGTTAATAATTTATATATTAGTGATAAAGCACATTTAATACTTCCATATCATATTGAATTAGATGAAATGTATGAAAGTATTAGAAAGAATAAAATCGGAACAACAAAAAGAGGAATCGGTCCTGCATACTGTGATAAATATGAAAGATGCGGAATAAGAATGGAGGACTTTGTTGGACCTAACTTCAAGGAATTGTTAAGAGAAAACATTAAAAATAAAAATATCATTCTAAAGGCATATGGATATTCAGAGTGTGACTTTGAAAGTATTTATAATGAATACAAAGGATATGCCAAAGTATTAAAAAAATATGTTTGTGATACAACCTCTATGTTACATAAAGCTATTAAAGATAATAAAAAAATATTATGTGAAGGTGCTCAAGCAACATTGTTAGATATTGATTTTGGCAGTTATCCATATGTTACTTCTTCAAATCCAACAATTGGAGGTGTATCAACTGGTTCAGGAATTGGAGCAAAGTATATTGGAAATGTTTATGGAGTAATTAAAGCATATTCTTCTAGAGTAGGTGAAGGTCCATACGTAACAGAATTAAATAATGAAATTGGCGATAAGATTAGAGAATTAGGCCATGAATATGGAACAACTACCAAAAGACCAAGAAGATGTGGTTGGTTAGATATAGTTGCTCTAAATTATTCAATCATGCTAAATGGATTGACAGGAATTGCAATAAATCATTTAGATACAATTGGTAAATTAGATAAAATTAAACTTTGTGTTGCTTATGAATATAAAGGAAAAGTTGAAAAGTATTTCAATACAAATCAAAAATTCTTAGAAAATAGTAAACCTATTTATGAAGAGTTTGAAGGCAATTTTGGAGATATTAGTAATTGTAAAACATATGAAGAATTACCAGAAAAAGCAAAAAAATATATCGAAAGAATTGAAGAATTAACAGATACAAAAGTAAAATTTATCGGTACAGGTGCTGGTAGAGAAAATATTATCGTAAGATAAGCTATCAAAGGAGTGATAATATGATAGTATTAGAAGGAACAGATGCAGTAGGTAAAACTAGTGTAATAAACAATTTGAAAGATTATCAGTTATTTGATCGAGATAAAAACATATGTAAATTATTTGATTTTAATATTTCATTACTAGATAGAGTAACTAAATTAAAAGAATATCTAAATAATAGTAAAGATTATATAATATTTTTAATAAACAATGATAAAGAAGAATTAGAAAGAAGAGTCAATTTAAGAAAAACAACTGATGAATATGATAAATATGCTTATCTATATAATCTATTATATTTAGAAACATATTTATATCTGGAAGCAAATAATTTATTATATGGTAAATTATTCATGGTAGATTGTACAAATTTATCTTTGGAAGAACAAACAAACAAAGTAAAAAAAGTATTAGATAAAATAATAGAAAGGAAGTAAATTATATGCCTAGTATTACTCCTCATATGATAGTAGCAACCTCTGTTGCTAAAAGGTTAAACATAAATAGTGAAGATTTTATTAGGGGCAATTTACTTCCAGATATTATTGATATAGAAAATAGTCACCATAAAATAAAAAGTGGTAAATATATGGTACCTAATATAGAATTCTTTTTAAAAAATCTTGACTTTACAAATGACTTAGATATTGGCTATCTTACTCATTTATTATTAGATAAACATTTTTTAGAAGATTATTTAGGAAAAATATATCCAAATAGAAATATATTCTTAGATGGTTTAATTTATAAAGATTATGATTATTTAAATCATTTATTAGTAAAAAGATTTAAATTAGATACTAATTATATAGAAAACGTTTTGATACAGTGTGATTGCAAAATTATGGAAAAAAAGTTAGAATATAATATACAATGTTTAAATCAAAATAAAATTGGTAAGATGAATTATTTAAATATTAATAGTTTTTCAAAATTTCTAAAAGAAGTATCTAAAACGATTAGTGAGGAGTTGACTAAATATGCAAATAAATCTAGTTAGTTGTCTATTTGTATTAAACAGTGAAAAAAATGATAATATTAGAAAAAATGATATAAAGAAGATAAAAGTGTTAGTCAATAACAATAATGAATTGCCTACAATTAGCACAGAAAGTAATGAGATAAAAAAGCAGGTTAGAAATAGCATTTCTAGTATTATAGGTGGTAATACTTTTCATTTGGAACAAGTATATACAATGGATTATAAAAGTGATATAGATATCATCTATTTAGGTGTGACTAATATTAATAATATAAGTGAACTAAAGGAAGGTTATAAACTTGTAGACTTTGAAATTAAAGATAATAGCTTAATTACTTTAGATAATAAAGAATATAAATATAAAACTATTGAACTAGAAAATAACAATAATATTGAATATTTACATGATATAAAAATTGATGATGAGCAAGTTAAGAGAACATTAATGAATTTATTAATAAGCTATAAGCGTATTAGAAATAATATTGATAGTACTGATATTATATTTAAGTTTATGGGTTCTAGTTTCACATTAGAAGATGTTAGAATTGTATATGAATTAATAAAAGATTGCAGTGTAGATAAGTCTAATTTTAGAAAAAAAATTATTAAATACTGTGAGAAAGTTGATACTTCCACAAATGAAAAAAACGGATATAGACCAAGTCAAAGATATAAATTTAAACCTTTAAAGGGAGATGTATTATTATGAAAAATAGAATAGTTGTATTAACACACAGAACACCTGATTATGATGCTATATGTTCATCTAGTAGTCTAGTAAAATATTTAGAAAAATTATCTAGTGATAATGATGTTTATTTAGTACTTGAAAGTAATAAATTAGTTCAAAAATTGTATGGTGACATAAAATATTATTCAATTGGTGATGTAAAAAATATAGATTTTGATTCAGTATATGTTTGTGATGTTAATGAAGTAGATAGAACATATGGTGTAGAATTAATTTATAAAATTTCTGATGACAAAAGATTTTTAATAGATCATCATGATAAGAACAGAGAAGAACTAGATATTCCATTAGAAAATAGAATAATCAAACCGACGTATTCTTCTACATGTGAAATTTTAGCTGAAAAATTAGATATTAATAAATTAGAAAGTGATGTTTTAAAGAACTTATATATGGGTATTATATCTGATACTGCTGGATTAGCAAGAAATGTATCTAAAAATACAGATTTAATTATAAATAAGTTAGGATTAGATACAATAGATAAAAATAAAATCTATGATAAAGTATGTGCATTATCTGAAGAACAATTAATAATTTATAATCAAATAAAAACATTGGATTTAGGTATAGAAAATTGTATGATATATATATTATTTAGTGACACAGATATAACACCATTGATTAAACATCCAAAATTTGATGAATTGACAAAACCAACAGAAGATAAACCTGTAAGCATTTTTATCATAAGTATTCAGAATAATTATTTCATTAAATTTAAAAAACTGAAAGAAAGCGATATAGATATATTATCGATGGCTATATCATGTAATGGCGGTGGTCATGAAGATAGATGTTCAGGGAGATTTTATAATTCATCTTTAGAAGAAGTAATCGGTATTCTAAAATCTTTTTTAGACAATAAAAAAATTGAAAAGGTAAAAAAATATGATTATAGCAACAAATAATAAAGGAAAATTAGAAGAAATAAAAAAAATATTTCAAGGATATGATGTCTATTCATTAAAAGATAAAAACATAAATATTGATATTGAAGAAGATAAAGACTCATTTTTGGGTAATGCTACAAAAAAAGCAAAAGAAATATATGAAATATCTCATGAAGAAACTATTGCTGATGATTCAGGATTATGTATTAACTGTCTAAATGGATTTCCTGGAGTACTAACACACAGATTTTTAGGTGATGATGCAACCGATAGAATGAGAAATGAATACTTAATAAATGAAGTAAACAAGTATGAAGATAGAAGCGCTCAATTTATTTGTACTATAGTATATTACGATGGTGAAAGGACCATTGTTGGAGAAGGTATCCTAAATGGTTTTATTGCAAAAGAATGCCGGGGAAATAAAGGATTTGGTTTTGATGAAATATTTGAATTACCAAATGGATTAACACTGGCTGAACTATCAGCAGAAGAAAAAAATAATATAAGTGCGAGATCAAAAGCATTAAAAGATTTAAAAAAGAAATTAAATATATAATATTTTGTGTATGAATAATAAAAGACTTATCAATGATAATCAATGATAAGTCTCTTTTTTTAATACTTAAATCAATTAATTTGATTTTCTTTTATTTCCTATATATCTATCTGTATTTTTTCGAGTAATTCTCTTCATTCTTTCTTCTAATCTTTTATTTGCCTGTTCAACCATAATACCTATATTTTTAGATGAATGGATATAATCAGATTCAGGATGATGTCTTAATAATTCTGCCATATAAGATCCAATAAAGAAGTTTGGATACTTCTCAGCATATTTCATCATTTCTCTTGAATTTTCCTTATTACATTGTTTCATAAAATCATGAGCAAATTTTCTTTATTCATCAGTTAATTTTATGGAAGCATAATGAGAAACATCTAGAGTAGGAATACTATCAACTAACTTTTCATACTCTCTATCATCTTCAAGAGAATGAGGATTATTTAAACTAAAGTGACGTTGCTTTTTACTTACTTTTCCATCTATTTTTTTAATTAAAGCATATAATCTATTAATCGTTAATAATGTTAAATCATCTGCTAATTTTTGTTCCTCTAATTCGCCCATTTTAAGTCTTTCAGTATAACACGCAGGATTATATTCTATCCATTTTCTTAAATTTTCTACTTCTACCAAATCTAATCCAGGCCATTCAATACTTTGAACTGTAATCATTTTATATTCCTCCTATTTTAATTTTAATAATTTAATATACTACGGGTGGATTCCAAATATAATCTTCTTTCTTTTATATCTTGCATTCATGTAAGTTCTAAATTATTGTTCAGCTCTTTAATAAAAGCAGTAATATTGTACATGAGTATCAAACAAATTGCAATCAATTTATTAAATAAAAAATTTTAGCACTTTATATTGACAAGTGCTAAAAGAAGTGCTATTATTAAATTGTAGTAAGGAATTACTATTGGTATTCATTAAATAATTGTGCTACCTAATAAGATAACACAAGTTATGAAAGGAAGATGATTTATATGATGTTAATGCCAAAAATATTCGACGATGATTTTTTCAGAGACGACTTTTTTAGAGGAAAAGACAAAATGAATTTTCAACTAATGAAGACAGATATTCGTGAAGATGAGAAAGAATATCTTCTAGAAGTTGATTTACCAGGATATAAAAAAGAAGATATTAAAATTGATGTGACTGATGGATATCTTACAATTCATGCTAAAACTACTGATGAGATTAATGATGAGGAAAAAGGTAAATATGTTCGCCGTGAAAGATTTATGGGAGAATGTACTCGTAGTTTCTATGTAGGTGATGATGTTAAGGAAGATGAGATTAAAGCTAGTTTTAAAAATGGTATTTTAAAATTGGAAGTTCCTAAAATTAATCCTGAGGATAAAAAAGAAGAAAAGAAATATATTGAGATTAGTGATTAATAAAAGAAAAAGTCTAGAAAATCTAGGCTTTTTTTATTATAATTGATGTATTGGAGGAATTCTTATGATAGTACAAGATAGGGATGGACAGAGAATTGATTCTTATTTGGCAGAAGAGTTAGATCTTTCTCGTAGTAAAATACAAAAACTTATAAAAGAAAAAAAAATTCTTGTAAATGGAAAAGAAGTTAATAGTTCTTATTCTATTAAGTTAAATGATGAAATAGAAGTAAATGATAATTTAGATTATGAGATAAAAGTTGAACCCGAAAATATATCATTGGATATAGTTTATGAAGATGATGATTTATTAATTATTAATAAAGAAAGTGGAATGGTAGTTCATCCTGCTCCTGGACATTATACGGGTACTTTAGTAAATGCTTTATTGTATCATTATCCAAATATTGGAAAAGGAAATCGTCCAGGAATTGTTCATCGTTTAGATAAAGATACTAGTGGACTTATGATAGTTGCGAAAAATGAATGGAGTTTAGAAAAATTATCTTCTATGATTTCCACAAAAGTTGTGGAAAGAAAATATTTAGCAATCGTAGATGGTATTATTAAACATGAAACAGGGGAAATTGATGCTCCTATTGGAAGAGATTTAAATAATAGACAAAAAATGGCTGTTACTGATATTAATGGAAAAGAAGCTATTACTCATTTTAAAGTATTA
>CACZQK010000032.1 GCA_902783315.1 uncultured Erysipelotrichaceae bacterium
CTTATTTTTACTAAAAGTATATAAATCGTAAAAAAAATCAAAACAAAAGAACCGCAAGGGGTGCGGGGGAAGGCGGTTCTTTTATTATTGGTAGTTGAGAAACTCAAGAAAAAGCACTTTTGTGTTTGTTTTATAATAAAAAAGATTAATTTACTTTACTATTTTTGATGTAATAGTATCGATATTTTACGTAAATATGATATAATGAAATAACTAAGGTTAAGTAATCAGGAGGTAGAAAATGAGATACATCAGAAACAAAGCAAAACTATTAGACAAACTTGAAAGTTTATTATCAAGAAAAGGATTAACAAAAAAAGGTCAAGTTTTTTGTGATTTGTTTGCAGGAACATGTACAGTAGGTGATTATTTTAAAGACAGATATGAAATAATCGCAAATGATACTCTATATACTTCTTATGTAATATCAAATGCTAAACTAAAATGTATGGATTCTTTTTTTCAAAATCTTGGTTTTGATCCTTTTGATTATTTTAACAATATTGATTCAAGTAATTATACTACTGGTTTTTGCTATAACAATTTTGCACCTACTGTATCCGGAAGACAATATTTTTCCGATGAAAATGCAAAATTAATTGATTTAATTCGAAATACAATTGATGAATGGTTTGATGCAAAAAAAATTGATGAAAATGAGAAATATTATTTGATAGGAAGCCTATTAGAAAGTGTCAGTAAAGTTTCAAATGTTGCGGGTGTATATTCTGCATATTTAAAAATCTGGGATCCAAGAGCATTAAAAAAAATGGAATATATTCCCATTGAAACATTTTCTAATAATTCTAAGAATTTAAATGAAGTATATATAGAAGATGTGAATGATTTAATACTTAAAATTAAAGGTGATATTTTATATCTTGACCCACCATATACACCAACACAATATATTAGTCAATATCATGTTTTGGAAACTATTGCAAAAAATGATAATCCTGAAATACATGGAGTAGGAGCACATAGAGATAATGGGAATCAAATATCAAGTTGGTGTAAAAAAGGTCTTGTTCATGAAGAATTTGAAAAATTAATTTCTAATGCTCAATTTAAACATATAATATTTAGTTATAGTGATGCTGGAATAATGTCTAAGGAATATATTGAAAAAGTGTTAAAAAGATATGCAAAAGATGGAACATATGAATTTAAAGAAATATCATTTGTCAAGTATAAAAGTACAAGAGCGGTTGCAAGAGAACTTAAAGAAAATACTGTCAACAAGGCACACTATGAATGGCTATTTTACATAGAAAAAAAAGAAGATCCTAAATATATCAGTCCTTTAAATTATATCGGTGGAAAATTCGAAGTTTTAGATTTAATAAAGAATAATCTTCCTAAAAGGATTGATACATTTTATGATTTATTTGGTGGAGGCGGAACGGTATCATTAAACATTAATTCTAAAAAGGTTGTTTATAATGATATCAATTGGGTAGTAAGAGATTTACTAGAAAAAATAACTCATGATGACTTTCTCCAAACTTATAATTATATTGAGAAAACAATCAAAAAATATAATTTAGAAAAGAAAAACAAAGAATCATATATTACTTTTAGAAATAAATATAATAGTATAGAAAAAGGATCTAGAAACCCTTTGGATTTATATTTACTAATTTGCTATGGCTTTGAACATCAAATTAGATTTAATAATAAAATGGAATTTAATAATCCGTGTGGTAATTCCGGATATAATCAAGAAATGTTAGAAAAACTGGTTTCTTATTCTAATAGAAGTAAGAAAATGAATATCGTTTTTAAATCTATGGATTATAGAAAAATGTTATCAGATATAGAAAAAAATGATTTTGTGTATTGTGATCCTCCTTATTTAATCTCTTGTGGTGCATATAATGATGGAAAAAGAGGTTTTAACGGTTGGGATGAAAAACAAGAGCAAGAATTACTTGACTTCTTGGATTTACTCGATTCTAAGGGAATTAAATTTATGCTATCAAATATGAGAGATAGAAATCAAAAATCAAACACACCATTGTCAAAGTGGATAAAATCTAATAATTATCGGGTTATAGTAAATAGCTCTATAACCAAGAGAAATAGACAAGATAGACAAGAAATAATAATAGTTAATTATTAAGGAGTATTATATGAAAATAGTAGTTAAGATTTTTAATTGTAATTATGAAACGTATAAAAATTACTATAAGGATGCTGTGAAAAGAGCTTTTAAAAAAGATGGTTTTGATATTAATCCCCAAGACATCGAGATTGTAATAGACGAATTACCAGGTGATACAATACAATCTCAAAGAGCTCCTAGCGGAAGACATAGCAGAACAATTACAGTTTTAGTAAATGATATACCTACATATATTATAGGTTTTTCAAATACTGGTTTTGATGAGGATAGAAAAATTGAATCTGACAAAGGAATAAAGCCATATAAGTATGGTAATGATGATTATCATTCTAATAGTTATATTTGTCAAGGAATTAATAAAATATTTGATCTATACTACGATACAAAACTTGAATATCCTAATGTAAAATTATTTTTCTATCTACTAGATGTTAAAAAGGCAAGCTACCCTCACAATTTATCAAATACAATTTCTTATAGAGAATTGTATACTGTAGGTTTTGAAATACTAAATATTGATCAAATATCGTTTGAAGAATTTAAACAATTAGGATTTAGTGTTGAAGAAAATGTTGGAAATTATGCTTATATATCTTTTAACAAATTTGCAAATGATTTAACTTCAATATCTAAGAAAGGCCCTGACAATGTACCAGCATACATAAAATGTATTGATAATAAATTTGATATAGAGTCTAATAATGATGAATATTCTGAAGAATTCAGAGATCTTACTGAATTAGAATATATCTATACATTTAAAACACTAGGTGCTCAAACATATGATAATTTTCTAATAATGTGGACTCTTAATACATTAGCTGAAAAAGAAAATAAAAATTTAAAATTTGTTTTTTCTAAAGAAAAATATAATTTTAGATTGGGACAGCCACCGGAAGATGCAAAATTTACAGAAAGTTTTCCAGTAACTATTACAAATTTATTTCAAAAAATTGGTGTAAATATTAAATATGAAAGTGGAGATGAGGTTAGACAACAATTAGATAGAGAATTAAATCAATATAAAACCGCCAAGGAAAAAAATGAAATAAGAAATCAAGAATTGTTTAAAAATAATATGCGAGCTAAAGGATTGGAAACAAAGTGTTATTTGTGTGGTTGTGAAGTTGAAGAAATACTTGAAGCAGCACATTTATGGGGTGTAGCGGAAATTAAAAATGCTAGTTTAAATAAATTAAACATGATTCTTAGTAAAGATTGCATGCGTGATTTAATTGAAGAATGTGATCATACTAATGAGTTATTTTATAAAAAATATGTTTTGGCAAATTCTGGAGATAATGGAGTCTGGCTTTGCAGCAACCACCATGAATTATTTGATAGAAATTATTATTGCTTTGATAGTGAATATGGAAAAGTTATTATAAAAAAAGATAGTAACGAGATAGTTAAAAATTATTTGCTCTCATCTGAACCAAACTGTTCTATGAATAGTATAATGACAAATAAAACCAAATCCTTCCTAGAGGAAAGGGAAAATTTATTTAAAAACACTGTTTTAGAATATGAAACATTATAGGAGGAAATATGGAAGTAGGAAAGAAAAAAATATTAAATGGCTTTATCGGTGGTAATAATAGTACACAGTTTGTTATACCAATATATCAAAGAAATTATGTATGGGAAAAAAAGAATGTTCTTCAGTTGATGAGTGATATTGAAAAGATGATACCTTTCTATAATGACGAAGATGAAAATATTTTTCACTTTTTTGGCAGTATAGTTTATATTGATACTTTGCATAAGGGATCTTTTAGTGAGTGGACTGTAATTGATGGACAGCAAAGGTTAACTACTGTATTTTTAATATTACAAGCTTTAAAACAAATCTACTCTGAAAATGAAAAAATAATTTCGAAAA